>CAZBQL010000076.1:0-14979 GCA_964493985.1 uncultured Dehalococcoidales bacterium | reverse complement strand
CATAAATTAAGGAAGGACGGGAATGACACGGAGGAGGAGCATGAATGGCATAGAAGGCTCGGGAACGGTCCTCCTGCATCAGACTTTTTTACCGTATTATTTTTATCATCACGCCTGCTTCAAGCTCGCCCCATGCCCTGTCAGCGGTGAAGGCAGTTACTCCGAGCATTTTAGCCAGACTCAAGCATGCCCGGTCGCCAAAGGAAATACCCATGTTTTGAGTAGAAGTGCGCAGCAATCCCGTTTGATAAGACTGTTCTTCGTCGAAGGGAATAACCTCCAGTCCAAGAGGTTGTAAAGCCTGGCGAATGGCTTTCTCCGGCATACCTGCGTCACAAAGCTTGGCGATTACCTCTGATAAATTGACGGCGCTGATAACTGCTCCCGGGAGAGCTTCAAGGACCACGTCCGCTCCTGGTTCGGCGTTAAGGAGTGCCAGCAAAGCCGATGCATCTATCACTGCTTCAGTCACGGGCAGCCTCTTCCCGCCGCTCTTTGATGAGTTCCCCGGACAGGTTACGACCTTTGGGAATATAGCGCCTGAGTAGAGCCTGCGACCGCGCTACCGCCTGTCGCGTGCTTACAACTATTATCTCTCCGTCTTCAAGTGTCAGCAGCACCTCATCGCCGGGCTTGAGTCCCAGCGCTTTTCTGTATGCGGCTGGAATTACTAACCTGCCACCTTCCTGTATCTTTGTCTTCATTAGCTAACCTGCCATTTTTCTTAATTATACCATATTTCGGGTACTGGTATTAGTGTATGGCGGGTGAAGCGGGTTGTGGATTCCCGTTCAACAGATTTTTAATCATTAATTAAGGAAGGACGGGAATGACATAAGAGTGATCGTCTTGGTGGGTTACGTTCGCTGGGGCGAACTTCACCCACCCTACTGAGTCTGTTAAATAAATCCTAAATACTAATATCTAAGCTCTAAACAAATTCAAATATCTAAGGAAGCTCTGAAAAAGTTCCCTCTCCCCACCGCGGGAGAGGGTTAGGGTGAGGGGGATATGCCCGGGTCGTTACTTTCCACCCTCACCCCGTATCGAGTACGGGGCATGCTCTAATCTCTCCCCTCGAGGGAGAGGAATATATTGAGTAATATTCCCCAAATTTTAAGACATTTGTATTTGGGTAATTCGATATTGTTCAGAATTTAGTATTTCGATATTAGTATTTGTACTGAACGGAGCTTGATTCGTCCAATTATTGAGCTTTTTAGCTCTCATCACTATACGTTTATTACTGTTACGCTCTTTTTCTTTTATTTATAATCCGATGCATAAACGCAAGAGATATCGATACGTAATCACTGGTGAGAGAGGAGATTTAATAAAAGGGACGGCCGGTTGATCGGAAATTGAATCAGAGCCGCTTCATGCAACATCGCATGAATACTCCTCCAGGGCTTCCTTCGATTTACTCGTGAATATACACGAAAAACGCTCATAAATTCAGTAAAATTATCCGAACGTACCATACAAATCGATTCTTTATGAAACATTTATAAAACCTTTATGAAACGTTTAGTATCTTTACACTTGTCTTTATGGCTATATGCTAGATTAATTTTAGAACCAAATGACAACGAAAGGAATACAGGGTAAATAAGAGTGGACAGTTACATCCTGGTACCGCTTGTCAGTGCGGTAATTTGCGGGACTCTCACTACAGTAGCTTTACTCCGTCCGACACGAGTAAGGTTACTGTTCGCCCTGTACCTTTTTACCGCCACGCTGTGGAGTCTAAGCGGGGCTGTAACCCGCCTGGATATAAACCACCAGCAGACATATTTCTGGGCGAAAATAATCGTTATGACCGGCAGCCCGATGGCAATCTTCTACTACCAGTTCATTAGAAACTATACAAAAAAGCAGGTCAATGCCTGGACTTATTCCGGCTACGCATTAGCCATAGTAATAATGGTACTCAGTATGTCCGGCGTTCTTCTTCAAGATGCAACTTTCATCAACGGGCAACCGGACATGGTCTATCTTCCTTATATATTCATTATCCTTAATATTATCACCTTCGTGTATTTAGCAGCGGCAGGATATACGCTTTTCAAGCATTACCGTTCTTCGTTCGATATCACTGCCAGAAAACGTACGATGTACCTGATGACAGGAGCAGGAGCTTTAACGGTATTCGGACTGGCCGGGCTACATCCGTCTTTGTACCAATACCCGCTGGAATATATGGGCGGAGTACTGAACGGCGCTCTCATTCTATATGTACTTATTAAATATCAGTTACTCGATAATAAGGCTGTAACGCAAAAAGGCATTGTGTATTCCGGCCTGACAATCGTTCTCAGTACGACATACCTTCTCTCTATATATGGAATCCAGCTTTTCTTCCTGGATAAACTTGGATACACAAGTTTTGCTGTAGTTGCAGCGACGGCACTGTTCATAGCGTTGCTGTTCAGCCCCTTAAAAGATATTTTCCAGAGACGGATCGATAAGGTCTTTTATCATGATACCTATAACTACAGGCAGATGCTCCTCGATTTTTCTAACAAGGTGAATAACGTTCTTGATCTTAATGAACTGCAGCAGACCATACTTGAGCCGATAGTCGAATCGATGCATGTAAAACGGGCCGCGCTGCTGTTTCCCGAAGTAGGGACCGGTGACTTTAAAGTACGTTTTTTCAATCAGTCCAATGACGAAGACACATTTTCCAGGTTAAGATTTTTAAATGATAATCCGATTATTACCTGGTTAAGCGACAAAGGAGAAGTCCTGAGAAGGAATTTAATTGACATAATACCCCAATTTATGGGGATGTGGGAAGTGGAAATAACCACTCTCGATGTTCTTGGAGTCGAGCTTCTCTGTCCTATAAAAAGCCAGGGAAAGCTGGTAGGTGTCCTGGCACTTGGTGAGAAACAATCGGGGACTTCCTATTCCGATGAAGAAGCGGACCTCCTGAAAACGATATCCAATGAAGCGGCTGTCGCTATCGAGAATGCCAGAATGCTCGATAATTTAAAGACACAGCAGTTGCAGGTAGAACAGCTTCTCGGGCAGGTAGTATTAGCACAGGAAGAAGAAAGAAACCGGATTTCGATCGAGCTTCACGACAGTGTCGCCCAGTGGCTGGTCGCAGTATCATACGGAATTCAGACTTTCAGACACGGGTTGCCGGCTAAGGGAGTAGAACACGCACACAGTGAACTCAGTGAGATGGAAGGGACGATTACTAAAAGTCTTAAGGAATTACGCAGGGTGGTTGTCGGTCTGCGGCCACCTGCCCTGGATGAGCTGGGCCTTACAAATGCTATCAGGAAGAGTCTCGATGACCTGGAAGCCGATGGAATCGCAGGTGAATATAATCAAGCCGGAGAACCATGCAGACTTCCTTCAAGTGTTGAAATAGCTGTATACCGGGTGGTCCAGGAATCGTTGATGAATATAAGGAAACATGCAAAGGCAACGAACGTTGCATTGAATGTCGAGTTTAATCCCCATGAAATGGTCCTTGAAATATGTGACAACGGTAAAGGGTTTAATCTTGCACAAACACTTGACAGCGCCATATCCGTCGGGCATCTCGGTTTACTGGGCATGAAACAAAGGGCAGAAATGCTTGGCGGTAATATGAATATCAGAACAGGGGAAGGGACCGGAACGACAATTTCGTTTAACTTCCCGGTTAACTCTCGAATGGAGGAGGAGTCAAATGGAGGAAATTAGAATCTTATTGGTCGATGATCAGCAGGTAGTGCGGGAAGGACTCAGGCGGATGCTGGAACTGGAGAACGATCTGAATGTTGTAGGAGAAGCCGCCGATGCCAGTGAAGCATTACCCCAGGTGGAATCACTTTCGCCTGAAATCGTGTTGATGGACATTAAGATGGGCGGAGTGGATGGGATCGAACTTACTCGAAGACTCAGACAGAAACATCCTGATATAAACGTAATCATGCTCACGCTGTATGACGAATACCTGACCCAGGCTATCGAAGCAGGAGCGGTGGGTTACCTTCTCAAGGATATCAAGCGAGAAGAACTTGTACGGGCAATACGCTCGGTCCGAGACGGGCGTTCGCCGCTGGCGTTATCTCTTACCCGCGATCACCTGACCGAATTGACATCGGCTACCGACGGGAAACGTAAGTTCTCTCTTTCCGACCGTGAATCAACTATACTCCACCTTATAGCCGATGGAGTTACTACGGCAGAAATATCGGACCAGATGTTTCTCAGTCAGGCTTCCGTTAAAAGGAGCATCAGCCTGATATTTGAAAAACTTGGTGTGCGGAACCGCTCGGAAGCTGTATCGGAAGCTTATAAGAGAAAACTGATCAATTAATGTATATGCCGGGACAGATCCGGGGATTTTTCGGTTTTGCGGGAGTATTCGTATATAATACGTGTGCTGGTGGATTATCGGAATCATTTTGAGAGGAATGACGGAAATGGCGATACGATCAAAAGCTGAAGAGAATATTCGAGTTCTACTGGTTGATGACCACCAGGTAGTACGTGACGGACTCCAGCATATGCTTGAGCATGAAGACGACCTTGAGGTAATCGGTCAGGGAGCTGACAGTGAAGAAACATTCAGACAGGTTGAGAAACTCAAACCGGATGTAATTTTAATGGATATAAAGATGCCCGGTGTTGACGGAATCGAACTTACACGTCAGGTCAAGCGGAAATATCCTGCCTGTAATATTATAATGTTAACGTTGTTCGACCAGTATTTCAGCCAGGCCATGGAGGCAGGGGCGAGTGGATATCTACTGAAGGATATCAAGTCCAAGGAACTGGCAAACGCTATAAGGCGGGTAAACAAAGGACAGATAGTGACCAGTACCAGTATGCATCAAAAGGACCGTTTTTTGCCGGAAGCAGAGCGTATCGCTATTGAAGCAAATAGTCCTGACATCGTAGAAGAACTACAGATGATTATACCTCCGCCGGTAGAAGCCAACCAGTTGATGAGAATTTCCGGAAGAATCGAAACCTTATTGAATTCGAGGGTGCTCCAGGTCATTGGTTCCTGGGCAGAAGGGACGATAATGACCATAGCGCTGGATAAAAGGTCAACTCTTCCCGATATCATGGAAATTCTCAAAAGTATGCCAGAGGTCCAGACTGCCAGCGAAGAACAACCGGTGTCTACTATCAGCTCCAGACTCCTCGACAAAGCAAAAGCAGTACCCAGAGTGAACAACAGGATCCGGAAAACCGTTTTCCTTACCCTCGAAAAGAATTAACGACAATAAAATGAGCGGTCAGTTCATCCTGGGATATGAGCCAAGTACTTTCATAAACAGGGCATTGTTTTCCAGGAATTCCAGAGTTTGTCTAACTGCCTCGTCATTACGATGACCTTCGAAGTCCAGGTACATGTTATAGTCCCACGGTTTTTTTCTTGTCGGCCTGGACTCTATCTTGGTCATGTTCAAATTACCCGCTGTAAGTATTTTAAGGAATTCGAATAATGCTCCAGGCTTATGCTTAACCGAGAAAACGATCGACGTTTTGTCTTTCCCCGATGGCGGGGATGCCTGTTTGGAGAGTATGAAAAACCGGGTGAAGTTATCAGGATTGTCCTCTATCTCTGTTGCCAGGACCTGCATGCCGTAGATTTCAGCCGCCCTGGCGCTGGCAATGGCAGCTCCATCTTTTATTCCCTTTTCTTTTATCATTTTTACGCTGCCGGCAGTATCATAGGTAGGTATCTGCTCACAATTAAGGTGTTTTAAATATGTCCGGCATTGACCGAGAGCCTGGGGATGAGAATAGACTTTTGTTATGGAATCCAGGCTGATCCCGGGATGGGCTATCAGGCAGTGCACCACACGCAGTTCCGTCTCCCCGCATACGTTCAAGGTTGAATCCAGCAGCAGGTCATACGACTGTCCGACATTGCCTTCCAGAGAATTTTCTACCGGTATGATACCGCTTTGTGCTTCATCATTCTCGACCGCTTTAAAAACATCATCCAGGTTTTCACACGGCTTTACCAGGACGGAAGAACTGAAGTAATTAAATGCAGCCTCCTCGCTGTACGCGCCGGGTTCGCCCTGAAATGCGATCACAGTACCTTCGACACTTTTTGCCATCGATATTATCTGGCGGTATATCCTGGATATATCATCAGGATTCAAGCCCTCTTTGCCGGCAATCTCGGTAATATGCCGAAGCACTACCTGTTCACGGGTAGTATCCTCTATCTGCTTACCCTGTTCTTTTTTTATTTCGCCGATCTCTTCGGCTACCCGTATTCTCTCCGCTATTAACCTGACAATCTGCTTATCGGCGTCATCGATCTTTTTTCTTAGTTCCTCGAGACTCATCCAATTACCTCCGGGATAATTCCTGCCCTTCTGGCAAAATCACATATCGTTACAGCTACCATGGCTTCTACAACCGGTACGGCGCGGGGAACAATACAGGCATCGTGCCTGCCGGTTATTTCAACGATTGAATCCGTCATTGTCTCCAGGTCGACGGTATCCTGTTTTTTCGATATCGATGGTGTAGGTTTTACTGCAACTCTGAGAACAACGGGCATACCATTCGAAATTCCACCAAGTATTCCACCGGCGTTATTGGTCGCAGTAATAACCTTTCCTTTTTCGATCCTGAAAGGATCATTGTTTTCAGAACCTTTCTTCCGTGCCGAGGAGAAACCTGATCCGAACTCAATACCCTTTACAGCGGGAATGGAGAATATCGCTTTTGCCAGGTCTCCTTCCAGTGTATCGAAAACCGGTTCTCCCAGGCCTGCAGGAATGTTTATGGCAAAACATTCTATTATTCCACCGACGCTGTCGCCTTCTGCCCTGGCTTTCTCGATTACCTTCATCATCTCTTCGGCGGCTTCCGGATCAGCGCATCTTAACGTATTAATCTCAACAGTTTCTTTTATCTCGTCATATCCTTTTTCGACCGCTTTTATACCGCCGATCTCTATAGTATGAGCCAGTACTTCGATGCCGATGGAAGCCAGAAGTTTTTTTGCTATGGCACCGGCCATTACGAAACCGGCGGTAATTCTGCCCGAAGACCTGCCGCCACCCCGGTAATCGTTAAATCCACCATATTTTACGAAGTTTGTATAATCGGCGTGGCCGGGTCTCGGTAACGACTTGATTTTCTCATATACCGATGAATCAACATCGGTATTCCAGACCAGGAGGCATATCGGAGCGCCGGTAGTGTGTCCATCATATATTCCGGACAGTATTTCCACTATCTCAGGTTCATTCCTGGTCGTGGAAATGCTGCTTTTCGGTCTTCTCCTGTCCACTTCCTTCTGGATATCATCACCGGTTACGGCAAGACCGGCCGGGCAGCTGTCGATTATTACTCCGACACATCTGCCGTGACTCTCACCGAAGCTGGTAATGGTGAACAGCTTTCCGATGCTATCAGCCATCTGTCTTTACTCTTCCCCCGATATGTTTCAGTATATCCCAGAATTCAGGAAATGTCTTTGCTACACATTCAGCATTCTCTATCGTAATATTACCGGCTTTCAATCCAAGTATGCTGAAAGCCATGGCAATGCGGTGATCGTTGTTGGAGTCGATTACAGCACCAGCTAATGTACCGCCTGTAATTATCAGTTTCTCTTTTTCTTCTATAACACTGATACCTGCTTTTTCAAGTCCGGCCTTTACCGCTGATACCCGGTTAGATTCCTTTATCCTGGCTCGTGCTATGCCGATGAATTCACTGGTCCCTTCAGCCACTGCGGCCAGAGCAGCCATTGTCGGAAGCAGGTCGATACAGTCGGTCAGGTCTGCCTTTACAGCTCTCAAGGCTGATTCTTTGACTGATATGCTGTCGTCACTAATCTTGACCGATGCCCCCATGTCTTCAAGGAAGTCCAGTATTACTTTATCTCCCTGAAGGCTTTCGGGATTAAGGCCTTTTATGATAATATCTCCGGCAACGGCACCCGCCGCAAGCAGGTATGACGCCGAGGACCAGTCTCCTTCAATCGTGTAGTTCGCCGGTCTATACGTCTGCCGGGTAGTCCTGTACTCTCTCATTTCACCGGAAGTTTCAATCTCTATTCCGAATTGTTTTAGACATTCCAGGGTCATCGATACGTATGGTCTCGATTCCAGCGGTGTTGTCAATCTGATCGTCATACCTTCTTCGGCAAATGGCGAGATGAACAAGAGGGCTGAAACGTACTGTGAACTGATATCACCGGGAAGCTCAGCCAGTCCGCCTTTCAGGATACCTCCATTGACCGTTATCGCAGAACCGGTCTCATCATAATTACATTTCACTCCAAGTTGCCGTAAAGGTTGTATAAGCGGTTGAACCGGTCTTCTTGCCAGCGACGGGGCTGCGGTCAGCCGGCATATTCCCGGTACTGTTGAGCACACCGCTGTCATAAATCGTTGAGTGGCCGCTGATTCACGGCAGTAAAGATCACTGTCCGGCTGATGCAGATTCCCGCCTTTAACCAGCCATGAAGTATCACCCTGGTCTATTCGTACGCCCAATTTGGTCAGAATATCCTGGCAAGCTTCGGTATCATCCGATCCCAGGGGACTTATGATTTCACTCCTGCCATCAGCGAGGGCGGCGCAGACCAACGCCCGAATAGTATAGCTCTTCGATGACGGGGCGATAACGCTGCCTTTAATTTTACTTTTTGATATTGAAGCCTTCATACTCTGTTAATCTGGAGATTATATTTTCCACAACTGCATCAACACTGAGCCTGGACGTATTCACTTTTATTTCAGCAGCTCTCTCGTAATAGGGTCCCCTGTATTTCAGCATTTCCCTGATTGTTTTTACCTGGTCTTCTACCTCCAGCAGCGGTCTCTGCCCGGCTTCGCCGGATACGCGTTTTAAGATAGTCGCGGGCGAGGCCGTGAGATAAACGATGACCGAACTTTCCTTGAGCCGGTCTATGTTTATCTTGTTAAGGACTATACCGCCGCCGCAGGCTATGACGCAGGATGTTTCTCCGGCAATCTTTTTCACGGCGGCTATTTCACGCTCTCTGAACCCGATCTCGCCTTCTTTACTGAATATCTCCGGTATGCTCATGCCGGCTTCCTGCTCGATAAACCAGTCCATTTCTACCAGGTTCATATTCAGCTTTTCGGCGAGCGCCTGCCCGACGATGGTCTTACCGGTCCCCATATAACCTATCAGCGCAATATTCGTTTTCATACTCCCTCACGTACTAAAGGAATTTCATTGCCTGGCTTTTCATCAGGTCGAACGGCGGTTTCTGTCCGGTCCATTTCTCGAATGCCATAATTCCCTGCCATACCAGCATATCGATTCCGCCTACGGTCGTTGCGCCGGCTGCTTCAGCGTCTTTCAGGAGCCTGGTCTTGATAGGATTGTAGACGACGTCGTAGACTATCAGGTCTGCTTTCAGCAGTTCCGCCGGTGCAGGCGAGATATCGATATTCGGACTCATTCCGACACTGGTCGCATTGACGAGGATCCCGGTATCGTCCAGTACATTACCCAGATTTTCTTTTGTCAACTCCAGTGCCGGCACTTCGATGTCGAATTCCTTCGATATCATCGCTGCCAGCTTTTCCGCCCAGTCAAGTTCTTCGATACGGTTGAGGATTACGGGATATGCGCCGCGATCAGCCAGGATAAAAGACACAGCCCTGGCTGCTCCTCCGGCGCCCATTATCGCTATTTTCTTACCTTTTGGTTCGACTCCTTTTTCCAACATTGCCTGGAGAAACCCGGTAGCGTCAGTGTTGTGACCGGTCAGGATGCCGTTATCATTTACCACGGTATTGACCGCGCCTATTTTTTCTGCCAGCGGATCAAGTTTATCCAGCAGGGGAATGACATTCACCTTGTGGGGAATGGTCACGTTCCACCCGGGCATTCCCAGTGATTTCATTCCGTTGATGGCACCGGCAAGGTTATCCGGTTTCACTCCGAAAGCAACGTAAACGTAGTCGAGACCAAGTTCGTTAAAGGCTGCATTATGCATTGCCGGCGACATGGTGTGCTCTATGGGATCGCCGATCAAAGCACAGACCTTTGTCTTTCCTGAAATATCTGTCATTTGTTTTTCCTGCCCTTCCGTTTTTCAATAATCGCCGCGTAATGAGAATCACCCGCGTCTATATACCGCGTTACTTTCCAACCCGTTCCATCAAGTATATTCTCCATTTCATCTCTTGAAACCATTAGATAATCGAACCACGGGGTGGCATATTTTTTATATCGTACCTTTATTTGTATCTGTCCGCTCATCCTGCCGTGATTCCTGTTGTACTCATGGTACCTCAGATTATCAGGATCTTCGGTCTGGTAGATATCATTTGTCGTTGCTATTAGTCTGGCTTTTCGGGATGTTATTCTATCCAGCTTTTTCAGGATACGCCTGGCATTGTTAAAGCTGCCGAAAAGTCCGAAATTATGTCCGAGCATCAATACGGTATCGAAAATCCCCAGGTCGGGAGTAATGTCATTAAGCGCGAGAATGACGGCGTTCTTTACCCCTCTATTTTTGCAGACCTCGATTGTAAGTGGAGAGTTATCGATTCCCGTTACCTCAAGTCCCTTCTCTTGAAGATATAAGCAATGCCTGCCGGCACCGCAGCCTATATCCAGAACCTTACCCCTCGCCAGCCGTATCGCCTTTCTTTCGATGAGCGGCCAGTTTTTATATTCGCTGAAGTATGCCGCGGTCGAACCAGCATCGGTAATAAACCCGTCATACCTTTCGAGAATACCGGGCAGCCGGCTGTCAGTATTCCCCTTTTCGTGGTCAAATAACAGGTGACCGAAGGCATCCTGGTTGTCTTTAAAAATACCCACCTATCTGTCTCCTATTCCCAGTATACGGTATGTTTCGATCATCTGTTTTACCGTTACCTGGCCCGGTGCTGATTCCCTGCCTTCTTCGATCGAGCCGTAGGTGAAGTCACCCCCGATGAGTGGAGAAAGCACCCGGCTGGTCTGACCGGCTTGTCCCATTGCAAAAGAGACTATCCTGGTGGTGTGGAACGTCCGTATTAGTTCAAGTACCGTCAGGTTATCATGGTATTCTCTTGCCGTAGTTACCACTTTACAGATATCGGCTCCGGCTCTTATCTGGCCGTCCACGATGCTTTTCAGTTCGGATAGCGGCGGTGTTTTTTCGGTATCATGGAACGACAGAATACACTTCACTCTTTTCTTTACCAGGGGCACTATGTTTTTAAGATTTTTTGTCCTGTATTCAACGTCAACCATCTGTGCACCGAGTTCGATTGCCTGCAGAAGTCTCTCGATTCGCCGCGCTTCATTTCCATTCCATTTTCCCCCTTCGTCGACTGTACGGTTTGTCGCTATCCATGGTTTCTCGATGGCCTGAGCAACGTTCTCCCATTTATCACCGATAAGGTCGATCCTCACCTCGAACAGGTCTACTACCGGTTCAACTTCCCTGATCTTTGTTAGATCATCATTTACTATTGCTGCGCAAATTCTTGGTCTGTTCATCTCAGTTCACCAGCGCTTTTTTAATTATAGAAGTACTCACGTTATCGCTAATGAATGCTTCTCCTATGTGTTTCGGTAGAGCGAACCGGATCCTACCTTCAACTACCTTTTTATCATGCTGCATGGCTTCGAGTAACCTGTCCGGCGCGAGTTCCGGCATTCCGGTCGGAAGTCCTGCTCTTTTCAGAATATCCTCAAGTCGGTGCAGCTCCTCATCTTTCATCCTTCCCAGTCCGTTCGATATCCTGGCCTCTGCCATCATTCCGACGGCAACTGCTTCGCCATGCCATGTCTTTAGGCCGGACACCGACTCGACGGCATGCCCGACCGTATGCCCGCAATTCAGTATGTTCCGTAATCCGAGGTCGAGTTCGTCTTTCTCTACCACGCCGGCCTTTATTTCTGCCGAACGCGTTACAGTGTTTTCAAGCACCTGTTCATCCAACGCCCTGATTTTATCCATCTTTTCTTCGAGGTATCCAAAAAAATCAGCATCCAGTATCAGTCCGTGCTTTATTATCTCGGACAGCCCGTTGCTTATTTCCCTGGTATTCAGAGTGCCAAGTGTTGAGATATCGGAGATTGTCAAACGTGGATGATAGAATGCCCCTATCTTGTTCTTTATCTGCCCGTGGTTTACCGCCGTTTTACCGCCTATGCTGCTGTCGCCCTGTGAAAGCAGGGTAGTGGGTATCTGGACAAGGGGGACTCCGCGCATATAGGTAGCAGCAACGAATCCGGTAAGATCGCCGATCACACCTCCGCCCAATGCCAGCAGGGGAGTATCTCTTTCGGCGTAATAATCGGTAAGCTTTTCATACAGTCTGCCGGCTGTCTCGAGTGATTTCTGGTCTTCACCTTCAGGGACCTCTATGACCAGCACATCGAAGCCTGAATCCTTCAGGTTTTTCTCCAGCATATCGCAATGGAGTTTTCTTATCCGGGAGTCTGTTATTATCACGGCTTTGCCGGAAGTAAGCCCCCTTTCTTTCACCAGGGCACCTGCCCGGGTAAGCAGCCCTTTTCCGACCAGGATATCATAACTTGAATTTGCGGTTTTTAGTGTTACCGTTCTCATCTCTATTCCCTGAATAATGCTAATTATATACTATTGCGTTGTATAAACTCTTCTTATATATAATAAAACCCTCCGCCAGGGAGGGTTTTTTTGTCAGCAGGTGTTTCTCACTCAGGTATTTTCAGGGCAAGACCTCCCTTTCGCTTTCCGGATAGGTAAAAGCAAAGTAAAAATAATGCATCCTGGAGGTTTTGTTTTGCCCTGTATTCATCATGTATACCTGTATGTCACTTTAACATAAAGTTATACAAGTGTCAATTAAGATTCAGTCTTTAATTGTGATGATTCATCCGGTTCGTAATTTTCCAGGTTCATTACCACTGGTATGAAAATACAGGTTATGCCAATTACGATGACGGCGGCCCCTGCTATATCCAGCAGAAAACGAGTACCTATGGCGTCCGCTACCGGACCGGCGACTGCCAATCCTAAAGCTTGTGTAATACCGTTGATAGAGCCGATTAATGCAAAAACGCGACCTTGCATATCTTTATCGATAACCGATTGAAAAATAGCTATCAGTGGCGCATCACGGAATGTAAATCCTAACGCTATCAGGAAGGCAGCGGTAATTCCGAAGAAGAAGAGATTTACTGTAGTGAAGCCCAGCCCTATTATCGATATTCCTGATATAAAAAGTCCTGTCAGGCTGGTTACGATACGCCGTTTGAAACCTCCCCATACTCCGATGATGAGTCCACCGGCAATCGTACCGAAACCGAAAGCAGAATCTAACCATCCCAGTTTCAGCACATCACTATCAAGGTGTTCGGTAACGAAAACAGGTAATAAGACAATAGCCGGTGTAGTGAAAATGCGAAGCAATGCGATAAGCCCCAGCAGTAAAGTGAAACCTCGCCATGACCATATATAACGGAAACCCTGTACCATATCGGTGATTACAGAGGTTGTCGAGGTAAGAGTCGTTCGAACGGGTTGAGGAATCGATATGAGGGCAATACATCCGACAGCCACTACAGCGGTAGCAATATCTACCGACAGTACGCCGTATATGGGAAGTGTTTCCATCATTACAGCACCCATAGGCGGACCGATAATATCCGTAACACCCTCGAGCACCTGGTTCAACCCGGCTACGCGGGTGAGGTGCTTTTCAGGGACAATGAGGGGAATCGTAGCTTTCATTGCCGGAAAGTGGAAAGTATCTCCTGTTGCTCTGAGAATCATGGCTACGTAAATATGCCAGATTTTAATTGCTTCAGTGAGAAAGAGTAATACCAGACCGGTAGTGATCAGGGCAATAAGTGAATCGGAGATTATTATTATCTTTTTACGATCCCATCGGTCAATATACGGTCCGATAAACGGACCGAGAAAGATTCGAGGAAGAAGCGATACCGATACGGCAGTGGCGAGTATGGTTGCTGAGCCGGTCTCAATTGTCAGATACCATGCCAATGCAAAATTAACTACGGAACTGCCGAGATACGAAACAACCTGACTTATCCAGATTACAAAAAACTTTTTCATCTATGTTCTTTTGTGGGTATTTGGTCTTGATTCGGCAGCTCCGTAACTGTTTTGTATAATACATTAACGATTTATTCAGTTTATCCCATTTCAGTAATTTAATAAACCAACTTTTTGATTATTTATTCCTTGCTGAGTCTCGCGGCACCGGAAGTCCTGATATCTCCCATGACCGGTTCGCCTTGCCAGCCGAAATATGAAGCCCCACTTAAACGTGCGTCCAGTCTTCTGGATACATTCGCTGAAAGACGACTGGCGCCACTCAGTTTAACGGCCGCGCTTTGTATAGTGAAATCATGAAGATCGATGCGATTTGCTCCGGACGCTCGTATCACGGCATCCCTGGAAGAACCCTGTAGCCGTATCCGGCTTGCCCCGGAAACATCGAAGTCGGCATTCCCGGCAGTGATATCACCTTCCAGTGAACTGGCGCCGGACATTTCCAGTTTGAAGGATTCACCTGAATTGAATCCTGATATTTTTGCGCTGGTAGCGCCTGAAAGCTGCAGTTCTTTTAAAACAGGCAGTGTTAACTCGACTCTGGGTTTCACTAACGCAGCCCGCCAGCCAATATGCCTGCTATGCCGGACCCGTAAAGTATCTCCTTCTCTGGATACATCAAGGTTTTTAAAGAATTTATGATTAGCGTCTACATTGACCTTATACGTATCGGATCGAGTTATCTCGACGTCGAAAATACCGCTGATGTGAATTTTGTTGAATTCAGTAATGTCGAATCCATTAGTTTCCCTGTCATTATCATTGGCGATAAAGCCAGGTGCGTCGAAGGATGCCATAAAACCAGGTACGTCGAAATCGTCAAAAGGTTGATGTGGCGGAGGAGGGATGGGAGTTTCAGAGGGAAATGGTGTTTCGGACGCAGGCGGTTTTTCTGCCCTGATACCATCTATCTCATCTTTCAAGGTCGCTCTGATATTATCCAGTTC
>CAZBQL010000075.1:11417-15366 GCA_964493985.1 uncultured Dehalococcoidales bacterium | reverse complement strand
GGCAATAACCGCTGCAGTTGAGTGGCTATCTCAGCTTCATCGAAGCTTGCTGATTCAGGCCTTGCCATCCGGAATATTTTCATTTCATCCAGGTTAGAACCGGTTAGAGTAATAACGTCACGGGCTGAACCGGCGGCAATGGCATTGAGGGGATAGTCAGGCAGAACATCTCCTTCCACCACCGGCTGTGAAGGAGCTCCTTTAATACCTTCCTGCTGAATATTCAGGCCAAACGCCTGCTACCCTGCAATTATCTTTTCCGGTGAAAGGGACATCAAGGCATCTGTATCGCTACCGGATACACCGAATTCCTTGAGAAACAGTTCCGTAACCTTTACAGCTTCATCGAGTGGTCTGACCGTATTGGCTCCACTCTGGAGAATCGCTTTTTGATATAAACCTTTTGATGCAGGCATTGCCAGCAAGCCGCCAATACTCATCGCCCCGGCTGATTCTCCGAATATAGTGATATTATCCGGGTCGCCACCGAAAGCAGCTATGTTATCACGCACCCACCTGATGGCGGCAATCTGATCAAGCAGCCCTTCGTTACCTGTCGCCGGGATTTTCCCGCCGGTAACCTCTTTCAAATTGAGAAACCCGAGTACTCCCAGGCGGTAGTTAATGGAAACAAAGACGACTCCGCCGCGGTTCGGTAGTGTTTCACCGGGATGCATACGGCTTGAGCCGGAACCCATGCTGTAACCGCCACCATGGATCCATACCATAACCGGACGTCGTTCATCATCAAGACCGGGGCTAAAAACATTCAGATAAAGACAATCTTCATCCTGGGGCTCATTTTCGGGCTCACGCCCTGTAAAGCTCATCTGCATCACAGGCTGTAGAGAAATCGGTCCGAATTTTTCTGCGGGTCTTACACCACTCCAGGGCTTTACCGGAGCCGGGGGCATCCACCGTAGCTTTTCTACGGGAGGAGTGGCGAAGGGTATTCCCCTGAAAATGTACAGACCTTCCTCATACTTACCCCTTAGTTTTCCTGATCTTGTTTCTACAACCGGATTTTCATTTTTTCCTGCCATTTCCGTGCAACTCTCCTGAAACCATATCTATTTTGAATATCAGAATGTTAGTAAAATATTAGCCTGCCGTCAACTATAAGCGTCCGCTTGGTAATGAAATCACTGCTCAGCAACGCCAGTAATATGGCTGTTCCAACCCAGTCATGTTACATGATTCGTCTGAATTGCCTTGTAGTTACCCAGCGGGGATGTCAGCAAGAGGGATATATTTGCTATGAAACCTGTCAAAGTTGCCTATGTATATGAATATAAGTCGGATATCGGCGATGCTGAACTATCCATTGGGTATGAGAATTTGTTCAGTAATATCGTTCGGTTCTATCTTTGGATAACCATGCCTGACCGTCAGGCGTGAAATTAAGCGGACCTTTTTATCTATATAATTTCTTGCTTCCCATACCTTGACATGGTCCTATGGTAACGATAGACTATACGCACTCATTTGTTAAAGACTCTACAAATAAAACCTGCTGAGCCGGTAGGTAAAGCAACCGGACGAAACCGTTTATTATCTGTAATCTGAAGATTTCCATACTCGATATATATATTAATTTAAACCTATGAGGAACATTACTCCTCAATCAGCAGTATCGGGAGGCTATGATGATGGAATTTAAAAAACTTTTCGAACCCGGTAAGATTGGCAAGCTGGGAGTAAAGAACAGAATCGTGATGGCGCCGCTTGGTCACGGTTTCGCGTTTGGCACGAAAGACGGTTTTATGACCGACCGCCTGATCGCATTCCATGAGGCAAGAGCCAGGGGTGGTGTCGGGTTGATACAGCCTACAACCTCCTCACTGGGGCCTCCTTATGATAGTGTCACAGCATTTTCCCCAGGGGTTCTGACCATAACCGATAATGAACATGTTGAAAGTGTAAAACGCTGGACTGAAAGAATTCACTCATACGGAGTAAAGGCTTCTTTTTCATTGAGTCACCAGGGAGCAGCACTAGCACGGATGGTCCAGATGAGACCGTTCACTGACCGGCCCGAGTGGAATAGGGTGGTTACCGCTACCGGAACAAAGGATCCTGTAACCGGATTCGAGACACATACACTGACGGAAGACGAGATCATCGATATAGTGGAAGCATTCGGACAGGCAGCAGAACGGGGAGTAGCGGCAGGATTCGATCTCGTCAGAATACAAGGCTGTCATGCCTACCTCATCCACCAGTTTCTCTCTCCGCGGGAAAACGGGAGAACGGATAAATACGGCGGGAGTATCGAGAACCGGGCAAGATTTGCCTGTGAAATCATCAAAAGAGTGAGGAAAGCCGTCGGTCCTGACTTTCCTATCTTGTTCAGAATGAATGGTGACGACCATATCGAAGGCGGTATCACGCTCGATGAAGCGATAGAACAAGCCAGGATGTTCATCGATGCAGGTGTTGATATACTGGATATCTCGTCCGGTCCATCGGAGAGCAGTCACTGGCAGTTCGTCACAATGTACCAGCCATCAGGCCTTCTCGTTCCCTCGGCTGCAGCTATTAAAAGGGCAACTGGCGCGACTGTAATGGCGGTAGGAAAAATCAATCCTGCTCTCGGGGAACGCATCCTGGAAGAAGGTCTTGCCGATTTCATCCAGATGGGCAGACCACTGATGGCAGATCCTGAGTTACCTAACAAGGTTCGGGAAGGAAGATTGGATGAAATCAGACCCTGTATCTATTGTGGTCACTGCCAGGCAGGGGGCACTCCGGGAGGATATGCCAACTGCACCGTCAATCCAGCCCTAGGAAAAGAACTTGAATACAGTGTTGAACCTGCGCAGGAAAAGAAAAAGGTGATGGTTGTCGGTGGAGGGCCTGCCGGTATGGAAGCCGCCCGAATACTGGCGGAACGAGGACATGAAACGTCCTTATATGAAAAAAGCGACACCCTGGGAGGGCAATGGAAAGCAGTGGCTGCCCACCTGCCTGAACAGAAAAGTCTGATAAGTTACCTCTCGAAAGGACTCGTCAGAGCCGGCGTGAATTACTATCTTAACAAAACCGTTGATAGGCAAACAGCAGATGATGTTCAGCCTGATGCTGTGGTAGTGGCGACAGGTTCGATACCCACGAAACCGGACATACCCGGTATCGATAATAAACATGTTGTCCAGGCAGTAGATGTATTGCTGGGCAAAGCAGATACCGGACAGGAAATAGTCGTCATAGGCGGACGGATCGTTGGCCTGGGTACGGCACTCTTCCTGGCTGAGAAGGGTAAGAAAGTGTCGGTCATTACCAGGAGCCAGATAGGGCGGGGGCTGGGTCGTAATCTCAAACCGGCATTGTTCGACAGCCTGATTAAGTATGGTGTGCATTTGTATCCTTTTTCAAGACCGGACAGCATCACTGAAAACGGTGTGAATTTCTGGTGGAACAGCGGGGACGAAAAGAACAGGGATGACATTTTTGCCTTCTTGAAAGCCGATACGGTGGTGCTGGCAACAGGTTCCGAGAACGATAACAGATTGGCTGAAGAACTGAAAGGGATTGTACCCGAGGTGTATACGATAGGAGATTGTGCGGGAAAGCGGAGTGTCTTTGCCGCCATGCGCGGCGGGGCTGAAATAGGACTTAAAATTTAAAATCATAAAGAGTCACAGGAGGTTGATATGGACCTTAATCTTCAGGGTAAGGTAGCGTTAATAACAGGCTCGGGCAGCCAGATTGGTTTCGGTCACGCAACAGCCATAACGATGGCAAAGGAAGGCTGTGACATCGTGGTAAACGACATTAACCTGGAAGCAGCGGAGCAAACCGCTGCCGAGATAAGGAATTTAGGGAGAAGGTCAATCGCGATCAAAGCCGATGTGGGAAACAGTACCCAAGTACAAGAGATGGCGAAGAACGCGCTCGAAGAATTTGGCAGGATAGACATACTTGTCAACAATGCCGGAGCAGGCGGGGC
>CAZBQL010000075.1:7816-11317 GCA_964493985.1 uncultured Dehalococcoidales bacterium | reverse complement strand
TACACAGTCCTGAAATGGTTGAAAGCGTCAGGCAGAGTTTGCCGCTGAAGCGGCTTACCGAACCCCAGGATATCGCTAATATGGTTACTTTTTTAGTGTCGGACGTCGCCAGTGATATTGTCGGGCAAATCATAAGCGTGAACGGTGGAAATTCGATGATATAGAAACCATGATTTTATCATGGTGGAAGTAAATACGTATAGAAATTAGGAGAACAGTATTTGAAATCGAAGATCATCGATGCGCTGGTAATTTATGAAGGGATCACTAAACTAATTATCAATTAAATACTTCTCTAATATTGTTATCTGCAAGAAAAAGCTGAAGCCATCGAACATCTGGACTTCGCTGTCAAAGAATTCCGTGAGATGAAGATGCAACCGTCGCTGGAACAGGCTTTAAGAAGAAAGAATATACTGAAGGCGTAAGATACTCCAGATCAGTTGATTTATTCTACCTTTCGTGTCACAATTTACTTTTTTATGTGAGTCTCATATTTCTACCAACCAGTTTGGTAAACCTTTTCACTGCCTTAAACATATCCTTATGTCGTAAAGCCCTCTCAAGGTAGCACCAGATTGTCAAACTTTATCAATACAGTAGATATGCCTAGTATCGACCATATTTTTCGGCTGAATCGACCATAGCTTTTACATTTTCCGGTTTAATTTCCCCGTAGCCAGTCGTTGAAGAGGTTATGATTAAGCCACCGTTCTTCCCGCAGGTCTGTATCAGCTTCTTACAATATTCTTCCACCTCCGAAGGTGAGCCGGTGCTAAGTAAGGTAACCGGTACGTTACCACACAGGCAGGCACAGTGTCCGAGGATTTCCTTGGCCCGAACCATGTCTGATTCCTGGATACGGATATAGAACGTGCCCTGAGGAAAATCGGTGAAATACTCAAGTTGATTGTCCCTCCTTCCTTCAAAAAACATGCGGATGACATCGTATCCGAGGCCAAATGTTGTTTGTATAGCCCGTTTCCAGTTGGGCCAGACAAACTCCTCGAACTGCTTTATAGATAAAAATTCGTCGGACACTCTGTGCGATTCTCCTGCTCCACCTACTGCCGGCTTGTCATCCCGGTGTACTGCCGGTTTCGCCTGGGAAATCCGGAATTCCAGGAACTTCTCAAGCGCCGCTTTCAGCTTGTCCGGTCTTCGGAACATGTCTATACCAACGCCTTTGAAGCCACGGAAGCTGTTTGAAAAGCCGGAGAAGGGTGGCATGACGCCCCCTCCCATTTTCCAGAACGGATCCGGGGGAAACCCGATGGATGTCATTTCCTGTTCTAAATCGCCCACGGCCTTGTCCCATTTCTTTTTTTCCTGTCCTGCTTTTTTCATTGCTTTAGCAAACTCCTCGAATTCAGGTGAATCGAAGAATGTAACGAAAGATGTCGCATTTGTACCTAATCCCATAAGTGGAGGGAGTTTAGATAGCGGCTTCATCGAGTTATATACGCGCGGCATCCAGTAGCGGATTATGTAATCGGATGGGTCAAAAAGAAAAAGGTCATATTCATCCTCTTTCATATACTCCTGCTCGTTTATCTGGTGAGGAAGATAAGGGGGAAGTTTACCTCCGGGATGCCATTCGTAATTTGAATCAAGAATATCAAGAGCTGTACCTGGTCCGGAGTTTATATTTCCCCATCCATCAGGAGCGAAATCAACCAGCATTCTTTTGAGAGCACGTTTCCAGGCTGGAGCGTCATAATAGACACTTGAGAAAGGTATACCGGCGTATTTGCACGCCGGGTAGGTCCCGCAAAAGAGAACAGGCACCCTGTCTGGTACCTTAAGCGTAATGGCATCATACAGTCTCTTTTCCCTCTCCTGGTAAAGCTCTTCCACCGATTTGCCGTGTTTCTTCTGGATCTCTTCCCTTAATTCCCTATCATCGACAAATATTTTTTCTACCGATTTTTCTGCTGTCATGGTTTGTTCTCCTTAGCTGTTGGTAATTAATTTATGACTGAAAATGAATAAAAATCATATCTGTTAGAGCGATTATAACACGAGCTTCCTGAGTAACAAAACAAAACGCCTGTTGTGTTTGATGATGATTTACTATGTTGTTTGATATACAATAAACCAAGTGAAATGATCTATATTTACTTGCGTACAGTTGCAATAGTGTTCATCCAGTGATGCGAAGTTTGAGGTAACTATCAAAACGAAGGACGAGGCTATAGTTAAATCTACCTGTCGTATGTGCCATGGAGTATGTGGTGTCCTGGTACACATAAAAGATGGAAAAATAGTCAAAGTGACCGGGGATCCGGAATGCCCGACATCTATGGGATACATTTGTGCCAAAGGGAAAGCATCGCCGGAACTTCTATATCATCCCGATCGGCTTAAATTCCCCCTCAAAAGGATCGGAAAAAGAGGTGAGAACAAGTGGCAGAGGATAGACTGGGATGAAGCGTTAGATACAATAGCTACTGAGTTTCTAAGGATTAAGCGTGAATACGGTGCTCAGTCAATTGCCGCCACTCATGGCACCGGTCGACCTTACATAGTGATGACCCAGCGATTTTTTCGGGCTCTGGGTACTCCAAACAGATTCGGCGGCGATCACATCTGCTATTTTCCCAGGTTGGAATCCTCGGCGATGACATGTGGTACTCTGCCAATTTGCGACTACTATGGCTTTGGTGGAGTTTACCCAAAGTGCGTCATAATCTGGGGATGTAATATTGCGGAAACAGGTGCCTCTGATGGCATGTGTGGCTATTTACTTAACCAGACATTAAAAAGACCGGATACAAAATCAATAGTCATTGATCCCAGAAAGACAAGCCTTGCCGCCAAAGCTGACCACTGGCTCCAGATTCGCCCTGGTACTGATGATGCCCTGGCCTTGGGTATGCTCAACGTGATAATCAGTGAGGAACTCTATGACAAGGACTTTGTAAAAGAGTGGACGATTGGTTTTGATGACTTGAGAGACAGGGTACAGAGTTATACGCCAGAACGGGTGGCTGAAATCACATGGCTTCGACCAGAAGAAATTCAGGCGGCTGCCCGTATGTACGCAACAACCAAACCAGCCTGCATACAATGGGGAGTTGCTATCGACCAGAATATCAACAATTTCCAGACAAGCCGGGCTATACTCTGCCTGTCAGCCATCACGGGCAATCTGGATATTCCCGGAGGCGATGTCTTCTGGGTACCGCCGCCTGGAGTGGTTGTACAATCTCCCCGGCTTAACCCCGGAATTCTAGGGCCGGAAATTCCTCCGGAGATAATCGCAAAAAAGATTGGTGCTGGAAAGTATCCGGTGCTATCTCAAGTTCATCCTCACGAATTCTTTCGAGCAGTTGTCACGGAGGATCCCTACCCGATTAAGGCACTCTTCATAATGGGCTGTAATATACTGGCTGCTCATACCTACACCGAGGAAATGATTCAAGCCTTAAATAAAATCGATTTTACCGTCGCTACGGACCTGTTTATGACACCCACTACCCAGATGGCCGATATCGTTCT
>CAZBQL010000075.1:5769-7716 GCA_964493985.1 uncultured Dehalococcoidales bacterium | reverse complement strand
TACTCCATCAGGGAAAGTTGAGTTGCGATGCTCTAAACTTGAGGTTATGGGCTTTGATCCGCTACCTTACCACGTTGAACCACCGGAAAGCCCATATTCGACTCCAAAGCTGTTCAAAGAGTATCCCCTGATCATCACCACTGGTGCCAGAACAGAAGGTTATTTCCATTCTGAAGGCAGACAGATTGAATCCCTCCGCAAGCTTAATCCAGATCCTCAATTGGACATCAATAGCGACACTGCCCGAAATCTCGGAATCACCGACGGCGATTGGGTCTGGATTGAAACTTCTCGTGGAGGTAGAATCAAGATGAGGGCTCATATAACAGATGGAATTCACCCTGGCGTTGTCAATGCACCGCATGGATGGTGGTACCCGGAGAAAAATCCGCCGGATTATGGTTTTACACAATCAAATGTGAATCTTTTAACCAGTGACTTACCATATGATCCGCATACAGGTTCTGAGTCTTGGCGTTCCTTTCTCTGCAAAGTGTACCCAGAGCAGCCTGAGGTCACAAAATGAGTGAATGGGACATAGTACAATGTACTTCTTTTTTACTTATTTGAAACCTATTGTTAACGATCAAGACGGTTATTCCCTCTCTTTTCAAGTTAATAGCATTCAGCAACTATGGGTTTTGGAAAATGTAATGATACTACCTCTTATACTAATCTGTTTTGCAGCTACTGCCTTTGAGTAGACACCGATTACTTGAACTGCCATAATAATCCAACAATCAAGAGAATGATCCGGAGGTTATTATGATTAGTGAAGCCGAATTAATCAGCCTTTCATATCCTGACGCACCAAAGATGAAAACTGAAGTACCTGGCCCGATAGTCCAGGAACTCCTTGATGAATCAGCGAAATACGAGCCGCTAACGCGGGGTGCCGGTGCTTTTCCACTTATCATGGAAGAAGGTCGCGGTTCTACGGTTAAGGATGCCGATGGAAACCTGTTCATCGATATGGCTGCCGGAGTTGCCGTAAACGCTGTTGGACGTAACCATCCGAAGGTTTTGGAAACGATCCAAGCGCAGAGTAACGTGATTATGCATACCACAGATGCTACCAACGTAAAACGTATCGAACTTGCCAGGAGAATCTCGGAAATCATGCCCGAAGGGCTGCGGGGCAATTGCCGGACTGCATTTATGCAGAGCGGTAGCGGGGCCGTAGAGACTGCCATCAAGTTCGCACGTCATTATACCGGACGATCACAGATCATTGCTTTCCACGGGGCATATCATGGCGTCTGGATGGGATCTGGAGCCCTCACTACCGGTTACGGATACCGTCATGGTTGGGGACCAATGATGCCGGGTGTCATTCATTTGCCATATGCCTATTGCTACCGCTGCGCTTTTAATATGACCTATCCGTCCTGTGATATGCAGTGTGCAAAATATGTAGACCACGTTCTCAACACTCCATATACGGCTGCTGACGATGTCGCCGCCGTTATCATTGAATCTCAACAAGGTGAAGGTGGTTACGTGGTACCTCCACCTGAATTTTTCCAGTTAATCAAACAGGCAGCAGAAAAATACGGAGCCCTTTATATAGATGATGAAGTACAGTCCGGGGCCGGACGGACGGGTAAAATGTGGTCCATCGAACATACAGGAGTTGTACCAGACATGCTGACCTGGGGTAAAGGCATGGGAGGTGATATTCCCATGGCCGGGGTTACTTTCAATCCTGAAATAAATAATTCTCTAGTCGAGGGTTCTCAACCCGGGACTTTTGCCGGCAATGCGTTAGCCTGTTCGGTATGTATGACGAACATCGACCTGATCACAGATAACAACATGGACTTACTTGGCCGGGCGTCCAATCTTGGAGAGGAGATTCGTGATGTATTTACAGAAGCCGCAAAAACGGTAAACGCTATCGGAGACGTGCGGGGACGCGGCTTGATGATCGGTGTTGAACTTGTAGCC
>CAZBQL010000075.1:0-5669 GCA_964493985.1 uncultured Dehalococcoidales bacterium | reverse complement strand
GAAGTCGAACCCGGTAAGTGGATAGACGGATGGGGCTGGGACAGGGGATTCCTTGATGAGCTTAAAGGCAAACCTGAAACATGGCCGACCCGGTTTGATATCGACGAGGCAAGTCGTGATAACCCGGTTGTCTATACGGATTTCTCCGGTCATGTCTGTCTGGCAAACAGCCAAGCCATGGAAATAGCAGGAGTAGATAGGAATACGCCAGATCCTGAGGGAGGTATCATCCAAAAGGATGCATCCGGAGAACCGACCGGAATACTGTTTGAAGCAGCTGCAGGCCTGGTACGATGTTTAATACCACCTCCCACGGAAGAAGAACGAAAAACCGGCATTCTCAATGCCATGGCTGAACTCAATTCTCTCGGCATTACTTGCGTTACCGAGCCAGGTCTTAGTCCCGAACTGATAAGAATCTATACTGACCTTCATAACCAGGGAAAATTCACCCTCAGGATAAACTGTATGATTATGGGTGGTCCTTCTCTCGAAAGCGTAAAAAGCTCATTGGATCGCGTTGGCACCAGTACTGGTTTTGGCAATGAGTGGCTGAGAATTTCCGGGTTGAAGCTGCTGGCCGACGGTATCCCGCCGTCAAAGACAGCCTTCATGTATGAGGACTACATCGGCGGAGGTCACGGCAAGCTTTTGGTAGAGGGAGAGACCGACGAGGAACGGTATGACATGTTAATCAGCATGATAAAGTATGCCAATACCAGGAATTTCCAGGTAGGTATTCACGTGACAGGCGACCGCGGTATCGATGCCTGCGTTGACGGATATATCTCCGCTCTCAAGGAACACCCCTGGGACGCACGACATTACATTATACATACCGATTATGCCACCCCGGAGTGTATAAAACGAATGGCTGCGAATAGCATAGGCGCCAACGTCCAGTCAGCTATCAAATGGACCATCGGCAATTTGATGATTAGCATCACAGGAGAAGAAAGAGCTGCATACCACTGGCCTTTGAAATTGTTGTTTGACGAGGGAGTAAGAGTCTCCAATAGCTCCGATGCGTCTGTGACGTATCCGGACTGGAGGCAGGGTATAGAATCAGCCGTCCTCCGGAAAGACAAAGCCACTGGAGAAGTAATTGGAGCTGAGCAGTGCATCACGGTGGAGCAGGCGATCCGCTCCTACACCATAAACGGTGCCTGGCAGGACCACCAGGACGATGTCAGGGGTTCAATAGAAGTTGGCAAACTGGCTGATTTTACTATCATAGGCGAGGATATAATGACTATTGACCCAAACGGGATTCATGAAATTCCCATTATCGCTACAATCGTCGGCGGTAAAACAGTGTATGACACCGGTAAGTTTTGATCAAATTGGGGAGGAGAGTGAAATGCAGCAAGCAACCAGAGACATTCTCTATTTCGAGACGGGATCTGACAATGAACCGACTCTGCGAGTCAGTCCCGGGGAGGAATTCGAGGTGGAAACGCAGCTGAATCCGGGACCGTGGCTTGATGACCATCCCGAAAGAGAGATGCTTCGTCAAAAGCTGCGCGGCGGGAATCCTTCCAGCGGTTGTATCTACATAGAAGGCGCGATGCCAGGGCAGGTATTGTCGGAAAATATCGGGGAAATAGACCTGGACCCGGTTGGCTTTACCAACTACTGGGGAAGCACCGGAGCCATGCCAAGTTGGATGGGCCCGAGTGGTGTTGGCGAACAGAAGAAAGTGGTACATATCAGGGAAGGGAAGGTTATCTGGAGTGAGATGCTGGAGCTTCCTGTTGCACCGATGTTAGGTGTGATTGGTGTAGCCCCGCCAAGCACTGGGTGGTCCAACGCGCCGGAGGTACGGATTATTGAACGACAAAGTTAAGATAGCCGGGATCCAGATAGACCCCGAAATAATGAACATAGAGAAAAATCTGAGAAAAATATTAGACCAGTCAAAAATAGCGGCAGAGAATAAAGCGGATCTGGTAGTCTTCCCGGAATGTGCGCTATCCGGTTACGTTTATGCCAGCCGCGAAGAAGCTTTACCGTATATGGTGACAGTACCCGGACCCCAGACGGATAAACTCGTTGAATGTGCGAAAGAGCTGGACGTTCATATGGTAGTTGGTTTGCTTGAAAAAGATCCGGAGCAGGACAAATGCTATAATTCTGCCGTTCTGGTTTCTCCGCAGGGAATTATCGGAACATACCGAAAAACCCATCTTCCCTTCCTCGGTGTGGACAGATTCCTGGACCCGGGTGATGGACCGCTTCGTGTGTATAACACGCCTGTGGGCATTCTCGGAATACATATATGTTACGACTGTAATTTTCCGGAAAATGCCCGGGTTATGACCTTATTGGGAGCTGAAATCCTTATCCTCCCAACTAACTGGCCGAACGGGAGGAACAAAGTTCCTGAATTTGTCGTGAACACCAGGGCATATGAGAATAAAGTGGCGGTAGTAGCTGTCGACCGGGTCGGCAACGAGAGAGGTACTCATTTCATTGGAACCAGCAAAATTATAAATGCCGTGGGAGATACACTTGCTGAAGCAAGCGGCGATAATGAAGAGATAATCTACGCCGAAATAGACCTTAACGACTCCAGGAACAAACGATATGTTTTTAAACCGGGAGAATTTGAATTGGACTTTATCGGTGACCGGCGGCCTGAACTCTATGGAGAAATAAAGGAGTTGTACAATGACCCAGAGAAAATATGAAAAATATGTGCTCCAGGAATTGAAGATGCCCGAGGGCATGATGCCCTCAGCCGAATATATGCAAAGAGCGACCAAAGTGCTCTGGATGGACGGTGAAAATACACCCGGTGCTTTTAATGTAAATGTTGTCTGGCTGTGGAAAGCCACCGATTTCAACCACGATGAAGCCCACAAACATGACTATGACGAGGTTATAGGCTTCTTCGGCAGCGACCTTAAAAGGCCGAATGATTTGAATGCCGAAGTGGAATTCTGGCTTGAAGATGAAAAATATATCCTGACCAAAAGTACCCTGCTCTTTATTCCCGAAGGACTGACGCACTGTCCTTTGAGGGTACTCTCGGTCATAAAGCCGATATTCCACTTCACAGTGGTTATGAGTGGGACCTACAAACAAAATTTGATTTCGGAAGAATAAGTTTAAAGGCAGATGCTGAGATTTCAATAAGTTCATCCAGGTAATATGAATCACGGGGGTGAATTCAATGGTGGACTTGATCAGGATTGAAAGGGATGTTGCCATTCCGATGCGGGACGGGATATTGTTGAGGTGCGATATCTATCGCCCGGGCAATGCAGGAAAGTATCCTGCTATCGTAATGCGTTCGCCGTATCATATCGACGGGTTTTTAAACTTCAGTTACGTTCAGGTAATACCAACCATTCAGGCGGGATATGCTCTGGTATTCGCTTATGTCAGGGGGAGATTAGGATCTGAAGGGAAATATGATTCCGCAGCTCCTCAGGAAATCGAAGGACCGGACTGCTACGATACCATTGAGTGGGTAGCCAGCCAGCCCTGGTGTGATGGGAATATTGGGATGGCGGGAGAATCCGGTCTGGGTACGGTGCAGTGGAAGGCTGCCCGCGAGAACCCTCCTCACCTTAAAGCGATAGCTCCTTCACTTGCCGGGGTACCGGGTGAGAGAAGTCCTGAGGTATCAGACGATCCTGTTCTTCTGAACGTAGCCGTGAGTTTTCTCATGATTGTAGCCGGAGATGTGATTGATAAGCTGGAAACTCAGGGTGAAGATACTTCTGAAATACGTCGGGCACTGAAGACAATAGAAGATGACCCTTCCCTTGCCTATAATTATCTACCTCTTATGGACGTTCCCCAGTTCGATGTCCCGGGTATACGGGAAATCTGGCATATGTTACTCGGGGTTTCTGAGGTCAAGGAGGGAACGGGCGGTCCAGAACCATATCCTTATGATAAAGTGAAAATACCTTCTTTGAATATTGCCGCCTGGTATGATCCATGGTCGCGACTTACCTTTCATACCTTCCTGAATGCGAAAACTAAAGCAGGAAATAGTTATACCAGAGAACACCAGCATTTATTCGTAGGACCTTGGTGTCACAGTAAACCTGTCAGGATTCTGGGAGATGTTGATTTCGGTCGTTACGCTGATGAAATCGGTTCCGGCGCCTGGGAATATCAGCTTTCATTCTTTGATAAATATCTCAAAGGAAAGGATATCAGCCTACCTGTTGTGCATTATTTTACCATGGGCAGGAATACCTGGCATAATGCTGATACCTGGCCCTTACTACAGACCGCCTGGCAAAAATTTTTCCTGCACAGCCAAGGTAATGCAAATTCCAGTACTGGCGATGGATTACTAAATCTTGAAGAACCCGGAAATGAGCCGGCAGACACGTACGTCTACGATCCTTCTAATCCAGTGCCTACTATCGGCGGCAAAGCTGCACAAGCGGAAAACGGTTTCTTAGCTGGACCAATCGATCAGTTTCGAATCGAACATCGGGATGATGTTTTATGCTATACAACACTGTCTTTGGATCAGGATATCGAAATAACCGGACCGCTTGAGTTGCATTTGTTTGTATCTTCATCCTGCAAAGATACAGATTTTACAGCCAAACTGGTAGATGTATATCCCGATGGCAGAGCTTATAACATCGCCAACGGCATCATCCGGGTGAAACATCGAAATTCTTTTCTTAAATCCGAATTACTAAAACCCGGGGAAATAGTGGGGATAATCATCAGGCTTGGTCCCATCAGTCAATTGTTCAGACAAGGGCATCGTATCCGCATAGACGTTACCAGCAGTGACTTTCCTACTTTCGACCGAAATATGAATACAGGCAAAGCCGTTGGAGTAGATACAGAGGGAATCCCGGCTTTTCAAACCATATATCATCAAACCGGAAACGCTTCATATATTGACCTGCCAGTTATTCCGTTATCATAGAGACCGGATAAGCCGTATATAAACCCGTATGTCTCACCTGGCTCGAGAACGATTGGTAGAAAAACAGATACTCTCAATATTAGGCTGAGCTATATATCACACTTTTCCGAGTTAAATAAACTCCGAAGAATTCTTTGATAAATCGCCAACACAAGAAGAACCTCCCCTCAAGGAGGTTTTTCTTTGATATCAAATTTCGTCTCTTATTCCTCGGAGGGGACGATAAACGTGCTATTATGCAGGTAATAATCAAGAGGGTATGTCATTAGCTTCAGAAATAGACTTACCCACGCTTTTAATGAGCCTGGTAAATACCTCCGCTCGTTGAGTTTGTCCTTTATTCTCAGCGTCCTGTTTCTGTTTGTTCAGGGTAGGTAAAAATTCTACCGTGGTTGAAAAGCAAGGACAGGATTCGCAGATAGTCTCGTATTCACAGGGCACTCCGTCGGGCCGGGTGCAGTAGCCGTTTCCAAGCATTCGCCAGTGGTCCTTTCGCAGCCGGCGCATTTGGTTTCCTTCGACCAGAGCCAGTTCACCCGGATAAGGTACGACTGTCCGGCTAAGCTCCTCCAGATGCTGGCTAATCTGAGAGTATTCCTGCTGTACGGTCCGGTTACCGATACGAGCATAGACCATGGTCATAGATAACGAGCGATGGCCGAGGAGTGCGGCGATACTCTCTAAAGGCATACCTCGGTTGACAGCCAGAGTAGCTAAAGTGTGACGAAGCCGATGTGGTGCGATGTGTTCCTTAATA
>CAZBQL010000074.1:0-15433 GCA_964493985.1 uncultured Dehalococcoidales bacterium | reverse complement strand
AGGACTTGAACCTCCGACCTCAGCGTCCCAAACGCTGCGCGCTAGCCAACTGCGCTACACCCCGTTGAACAGATTCTATTGTACCATAAGAACGCATCTCTTCCCATAAAAAAAGAGCCTCGAAACTATCGAGACTCTTTTTGAATATACTATGATCCTGATGCTATTCCTGGCTTTCTTGAATCCGTTTCATAAGTTTTTCGTATTCTTCGTCGGTCCTTTCCTGTATCAACTTTATGTCATCCTCGGACAGGTGACGGAACCTTCCTTGAGGTTTCAGATAGTCCTGTACGGGTTTACGATTAGCCACTTTTATGCTTAGTTTATATTTGCCATTCTCGACTTCGTAGAGTGGAAATACCCCCGTCTGCACTGCCAGCTTGCCGATTTCGATCCCCATTTCAGGAGATGTCCTCCAGCCGGTGGGACATACCGAGAAGATGTGAACATAAGCGGGGCCGTCTGTATCCGCCGCTTTTTTCACTTTATCCATCAGGTCGAACGGATAGCTCGGGCAGGCGGTTGCCACATAAGGAATATTATGGGCTGCTGCGATCAGTGGCATATTCTTCTTCCATGTGACCTGGCCAATACTCTTTTTCCCTGCCGGCGCAGTTGTCGTGGACGCGCCATATGGAGTAGAAGATGAACGCTGGATACCGGTGTTCATGTATGCCTCGTTATCCCAGCATATATAGGTGAAATTATGACCTCTCTCAAGCGCTCCTGACAGAGCCTGGAGACCGATATCGCTGGTACCTCCGTCACCGGCTGTAGCCACGACATTCACTTTCTTTTCAGGCTTGATGCCTTTACGCTGCATTGCTTTTAGCCCGGACTCTATCCCGGAGGCGACTGCAGCAGTATTCTCAAACAACGTGTGTATCCAGGGTACACGCCAGGATGTCCACGGAAGCTGAGAAGAAACAATCTCCATGCATCCGGTGGCCGACACGACAATAGTATCAGGCCCCAGAGCTTTCATAGCCTGTCTTACAGCCAGTACCTCGACACAACCGATACAGGCCCGGTGACCCGGAGCAAGGTACTCCTCTTTCGTGACCTGTCTTTTTCCGTATTTAATATAATTCTCTGTCATTATTCCCTCACCCCGTATATCTCGAATTCGCGGTCGCTTTCTTTATCGGCGATTTTGATACCCAAGTTGATTATCTCTTCGAAACCGGCGACGGTGACATCACGTCCGCCGATACCACCGATGATATTCGTCACCCTGGGTTTTTCCGGCAGTTTATAAAGTGTAGATCTAACTTCAGCGCACACCGGTCCTGACTGGCCTCCGAATGAGTAGGCTCTATCGAAAACTACCAGCGTTTCTGCGCCTTTTACGGCCTGACGGAGTTCTTCGGTCGGGAAAGGTCTCCATAAACGTATCCGTACCAGCCCGACATCTTTCCCATCATCACGCATTTTGTCTATTGTCGACATAGCGGTCTGACTGTAACTTCCAAGTGTAAGGAGCAGGATTTTCGCACCTTCGGTCCGATATGTTTCAACCGGAGAATATTTTCGACCGAATTGTTTCTCGAAATCTTCCCAGACTTCAAGAATGACTTTCTTCGAGTTCTGGAGATTCTCTTCCTGTGCCCGGCGCGCTTCGGAGTAAATTATCGGAGGGGCAAACGTACCCATGGAGACAGGCTTATCGGGATCGAGAGGAAGAGGATAATTGTTACGTGGAAGGAACTTGTCTACATCAGCTTTTTCCTCGATAAGTATGGGTTCTATCATATGGGACAAATGGAATCCATCGAGGTGCACCATTACCGGCAACAATACCCGGTTGTCTTCGCCGATTCTGAATGCGCAGAGAACATTATCGAAGACTTCCTGGCCGTTCTCGGCAAATATCTGTATCCATCCGGTGTCCCGAACAGCCATTGCATCCGAGTGATCGCCCCAGACGCTTAGCGGGGCCGAAAGAGCACGGTTGGCTACCGTCATGATTACGGGTAGTTGCATCGATGCCGCGCAGTATAGTACCTCATGCATCAGTTCAAGTCCCTGTCCGGCTGTTGCCGTAAATGTTCTGGCACCGACTGCTGAAGATCCGAGACATGCACTCATCGCGGAGTGCTCGGATTCAACCGGTATATAAGAAGCGTCTAGCTCACCTTCGGCTACCAGTTCAGCCAGGTGTTCGACAATGTGAGTCTGTGGGGTTATCGGATAAGCGGCTACAACATCGACATCAGCAAGTTTGGCAGCTTCGCCGATAGCGAGGGAAACTTCCATACCAACTCTTTTTGCCATTAGCTTTCCTCCTCTACCATGGTGATTACATCTTTAGGACACTCCTGTGCACAGATGCCGCATCCTTTGCAGTAAAACAGATTGGCTTTGAACAGGCCATCTTCCTGTTTTTCTATACAGCCTTCCGGACAGAATATATAGCACATGCCGCATTTAATGCACTTGGAGTAATCGGAAACCGGTCTCTGAGAACGCCAGCCGCCGGTAGCGTATTGTTCAGCACTTCCGGGTTCGGTTACTATGGAACCGGCTTCAAGGTCTTTCCAGGTAACTTCCGTTTCTTTTTTAACTGCCAATTTGTTTTACTCCTTTATCCGAGTATCTTCGAACGCTTTTCTCATTGCATTGATATTTCTTTCGGCAAGTCTTCCGAACCGGGCTTCCAACGGTTCAGTAAGCGACTCGATATCGACCACGCCCGTTGCCTTTAGCAAAGCACCGATCATAGTGGTATTGACGATGTTGACTCCCAGCAGTTCCCGGGCAATGTGAGTTGCGTCTACTATGGCAATTCGCCATTTGCTGTCGAATTCAGCAGCAACATCCGGGAGTGATCGTTTCGTATTAAGAACGATAGTCCCGCCATCCTTTAGACCGGATGTTACGTTTACTATCGATACAAGACCTGAGTCGAGGACAACGATAGCATCCGGCTCAAGTATCTCGGCTCTTACTCTTATAGGCTCATTCTTACTTATTCTGTCAAAGGCGAGGACCGGTGCCCCTCTTCTTTCCGGACCGAAACTGGGAAATGCCTGGGCATATTTACCTTCAGCAATGGCTGCCCTGGCGAGCAGTTCGGCAGATGTTACGGCGCCCTGACCTCCCCTGCCATGCCACCTGATTTCAAAGAGTTCCGCTGTTTGAATCAACTTGCCCCCCTGTTCTGAGAAATAGTTTCCCTGTGCTTTTATTTTTGGGTGTATAAAAAATACCCCTGGGGCGACTCGAACGCCCGCACCCAGCTCCGGAGGCTGGTGCTCTATCCACCTGAGCTACAGGGGCACGACACTAATAATATAATGCATTACCCCGTCCTTCTTCAAGGATTTTCAGGTTCAGGTGTGTTACGGGAGTATTTTCGGTGAAAAAAGGTATAGTGTTGTCGTTTTGAGGATCTTTCTTATTACGGCCAGTTGAGGTTTATAAATCACAATCCTGTGATGCCTTATCGTGACCGGCATGCCGAGGATTGCTGAAAAGACTTTCTCTTCTACTTCACCACGGCAGACTATTGAATATTCATCCTCACCGGGATTTACTTCTATTATAACCGGTAAAAGCAAATTATTCCACAAACTTGAATCGGTAATATCACTCAGGTATTTCAACTCTTTTTTCTTAAATAGATGAAGACTTCCATCTCTGAGTGTAATCGATGGTATTTCTTCCCTCAGAAGTACCTCGAGTGATTTTTGGGTGGACGGTAACTGAGAGTTTAATACCCTTAGTTCGTTTTTTACCGATTCCTGGAGAAGTCTGTCATATCGATTGTTATCAAGCATTAGCTACTTTTTTCTCCAGAATAGCTTTAACCCGTTTGAGCCTTGCTTTCTCTTCCCGGTCTCTTTCCTCGAACTTCATCTTAAGAAATCTGATAGTCTCTTCCAGATTGGGAATAACTCGATATTCGAGAGCATTGACGATGCGTTTGGTGCGGTTAATCTCTTTTCCAAGGATCTCCATAGTAGTCTGGAGTTCAGCAAGAGCCACTATAGCCTCCAGGCATTTTTCAGCAAGCTGGGATGTCCTGTCCAGGTAGGCAGAAGTGTCTGCCTGGCTGTACCCTTCTTTTCCTCCGGAATCTTTCATTTCCAGTACCGGTACTCTGGCTCCGGCGATATTTCGCGAACCGGATATTATTTCCAGTTCTCTTTCCGCCCCGGATAATTCTTTACCGAGGGCTAAATAGCCATGATAACCGGCTGTTATAGATAATGATTTATAGGCGGCAGAAAAATCATCCAGCATACCCTGCTTTGCATCTACAGTTTCCCTGGCTATCCCGAGGAACTCCATAACGAGTATGGAAAGCCTGTCTTTGAGTATTCTGCGTATCTTTGAGGCGAGTGTAAGACGTTTACGCAGCCGGATCAGCTCTATTTTAGTCAGTCTCCTGGTACTCTGCTGAGTCATATATTAATTTCCTGCGGTTTCCCTGTATTTCGGTAGATATTTCTTGATTAAGTCCTGGCTAACGAGTTTTAAATCTTCTTCCGGCAGGATTGAGAAAAGTTTCCATCCAATATCGAGTGTTTCTTCAATCGTTCTTTTCTCATTTTCACCCTGTGAAATGAACTCATTCTCAAAGCGGTCGGCGAATTCAAGGTAGATTTTGTCACGGTCGGAAAGAGCGTCGGTTCCGACAATTGTGGAAATTTCCCTTAGGTCACAGCCCTCGGCGTAACCGGAATATAACTGCATGAAAACGTTATTATGGTCTTCGCGAGTTTTACCGGAGCCAATACCATCTTTCATCATTCGCGAAAGTGAAAGGAATACGTCAATAGGTGGATAGACTCCTTTCCTTTCTAGATTTCTCGATACAACGATCTGCCCTTCAGTGATATACCCGGTAAGGTCGGGAATCGGGTGAGTGATATCGTCATCAGGCATAGTGAGAATAGGCATGATAGTAACCGAACCTTCCTGGTCATATATCCTTCCGGCTCTTTCGTATAGAGTGGCAAGGTCGGTATACATATAGCCGGGATACCCTCGACGGGAAGGTATTTCTTCTCTCATCGCGGATAGTTCCCTTAAAGCTTCGCAGTAATTCGTCATATCGCTGAGTATGACCAGTACGTGCATGTTCAATTGAAATGCCAGGAATTCCGCGGCGGTAAGGGCCAGCTTCGGAGTCGACATTCGTTCGATCACAGGGTCGGAAGCCGTATTGATGAAGGCAACCGTTCTTTCTCTAGCACCTGTCCGTTCCAGGTTCTGGATAAAAAAGGCTGCATCGTCATAACTGACGCCGATCGCCCCGAAAACGATGGCAAATCCTTCATCGTGCCCTTTTACGGCAGCTTGCCTGATTATCTGGGCAACGATCCTGTTATGCGGCATACCGGAACCGCTGAAAATAGGCAATTTCTGTCCTCTGACCAGCGCATTCAGACCATCTATGGAAGAAATTCCGGTCTCGATAAACTCCGCCGGTGGTTCTCTTTTTGCCGGATTTATAGGTTCTCCGTTAATGTCCATGTAAGCTTCCGGGATTATCTCCGGACCGCCATCCGTGGGATTTCCCATCCCGTCGAATATTCTACCGAGGATATCCGGTGAAACAGGAAGTTTCAGAGTTTCGCCGCGGCATCTCAGTTTACTTTCAGCCAGGTCGACTTCACTGACTCCGCCAAATACCTGGACAATGGTAGATTCTTCGCTTATATCGATAGCTTCACCACGTTTAACTTCACCGGACGCAAGTTCAACATCGACGATTTCCCCGAACTGGATACCGGGTATACAGTCCGCTATTAATAACGAGCCTTTCGCCCTCTGGAATGACCTGGTCTCTTTAATATAGAGAGGGGAATCTGCCATTACACACCTCCGTTTTCTGCAACGAGATTAGATTCCATATCTGATATGAGTTCATTCACCCTGTCCTCGAATTCTTCATTCGGTATATCTTTTAACCGGGAAATCCGCGTTATGATAGGAGATGAACGCAGTTCATTTACATCGGTACCCTGACTCAGGGATTCCTGGGCCAGTTCGTAATACCTGATGATAGTTTTCAACATCCGGTGCGCCCTGGCCGGAACGCAGTAGGTGTCTATGGGGTGGTAGGCGCTCTGGGCGAGGAAATCTTCACGTATCATTCTTGCTATTGTCATTAACAGTTTGTCGCCATCCGGTAAAGCCTCCGGACCAACCAGTCTTACTATCTCTTCAAGCTCGGATTCCTGCTGAAGTATCCTCAAGGCTGTGGCTCTTGTAGTAGACCAGTCCGGACTTATTTCAGACCACCAGCCTTCTACTGCTTCTGCGTACAGGCTGTAACTCAAAAGCCAGTTGATAGCCGGGAAATGTCTCCTGTTAGCCAGTGATGCGTCGAGTGAATACAGAGCATCAACGATTCTCAGTGTATTTTGTGTTACCGGTTCGGAGAAGTCAGCGCCCGGAGGACTCACCGCACCGGCCACTGTTACCGAACCTTTCCTGTTCGGACTGCCAAGACACTCAACAAGACCGGCCCTTTCATAGAATGATGATAATCGTGAACCGAGATATGCAGGATAACCTTCTTCACCGGGCATCTCTTCAAGTCTGCCGCCAATCTCTCTCATTGCTTCGGCCCACCTTGAGGTAGAATCTGCCACCATGAGGATGTCGTATCCCATGTCCCGGTAATATTCAGCCATTGTTATTCCGACAAAGATGCTGGCTTCACGGGCAACTACGGGCATATTGGATGTATTGGCGATGAATACCTCTTTTTCCTGGAGAAGTACGCCGGTCGCTGGATCTTCGAGTTGCCTGAAGCTGTAGAGTACATCAGCCATTTCATTCCCTCGTTCTCCGCAGCCGACGTATATATTCAGATGGGTCTGCGCCCACCTTGCAAGCTGCTGAAGCGCGACTGTTTTACCGGTACCGAAACCACCTGGTATGGCAGCCTTACCACCGAGTGCCAGGGGGAACATATAATCGAGGATCCTCATTCCCGTTACCAGGAGTTGCGAAGCCTTGAACCTTTCTTTATATAAGCGAGGTTTTCTTACCGGCCATTTCTGCATCATGGGTAGTTCTATCAGTTCACCATCGGATTCCAGTCTTATAACCGTTTCCTGTACGGTAAATTCGCCTTTTCGGATATCTTTCACCGTGCCACCTATTCCGGGTGGTATCATTATCCTGTGTTCGATGAGTGAAGTCTCGGGGACAGTGCCGATAATATCTCCCTCGCCGACGATATCGCCTGCTTTTACTGTGGGAGTGAAGTCCCATTTTTTATCCAGGGGAATTGCTGACGCCTTGGTGCCGCGTTTAAGAAAGGAACTTTGTTCCATTAGTACGGTGAGAGATTTCTGAATCCCGTCATAAATAGAGCCGACAATGCCGGGGCCAAGGTCGACCGTCAGGATAGAACCGGTCCCTCTGACCTTTTCTCCGAGTGTAAGGCCCTGAGTCTCTTCATGCGCCTGGATAATCGCCCTGTCGCCTTCGAGACCGATGATTTCACCGACCAGGCCTTCATTCCCGATTTCCACAACTTCATATACCTGTGTCCCTTTCATATCCTTTGCGATAATCACGGGACCTGAAATTCTCCATATCTCACCCATGTCGGCCTTCCTCCTTGAACACGGCTAAATTTCTATATCAAAACCTACAAATTTCCTGACGAATGCCCGGTAGTACCCGGCTGCGTCTTCTTCTTTCACGCTGCTGTCAGACGGCACCTCGATTATCACAGGTGTCAGGCGTTTGTCTTCCATTACCCGTTCGATCATGTCACTAACGTAAACGGCGTAATCGGACTGAATGGCTATTATGCTAACGCCAAGGTTGTTTATAACGTTAGTCATTGTTTCTCTAAGACTGTCTTCCAGCGAACTATCATCCTCAATGGTGTAGTAATGACTGACACCTGCCAGCCTGAGCAGAGTAGTAAGATTTGATCCGCCAATTACGGCTATGCTCGATTTTCTTCCGTCCGTCATCATGCCATTACCAGGAAATTTCGAATTTCTTCAAGCTGAATATTATCCATTACAGCTTTGAGTATTAGTCTGATGTTGCGTACCTCGATCTCTTTTAAGATTACGTACCAGATTACTACGGCAGTAGACATTATCCTCGGTGAAAGGATTTCCTTCAAAATATTGAATTTCAATTTGTCTATTGATTCATTGATAATCGAGATATTTCGGTCCTTTTCATATTCCTCAATAATTCCCTCAACCACGGTCCGGTATACCGGATAATCAATCCTGACCGGAATATCCTGCAGTTTAACCGATAACATATCTCTGACCAGTTCATCGCTCAGCAGGTAACCGCCGCTGATCGTTTGGTCTGATGCGTCTGAACCGGACTCGTTTACTGCAGTACGGAGGACGATCTGCAAATTCGTCATATCCAGTAATGTCTGGAATACTTTCGATAAAACATCCCTATCTTTTAACTTACCAGACATCCCTATCAGGTTATTGTAATAAATGTTTTCCATACCGGTGTCGGTCAGTACCTCTCTTCTGAACCCTTCTTCAAGCCGGTATCCTTCCAGGACATTTACATATTCACCCATTTTCGCAGTACTCAGTACATTAATTACATCATCCAGACTTTCAGCGTCCGTCAAAACGTAAAGCAGTCCTTTATTGTATATGGTTCCTGCAGGAATACCTTCTGTCTTTTCTCCTGAGATAATATTCTGGAGTGCTGTTTTTATATTCAGAATGTCGTACCTGTATACATATGCCTGCAACATTTCCCGGGCCGATTTCGGCACATTTTGAAACCATGCGACACGTGTCAGGCAGTTATTTAAATATATCCACAGTTGTTCGTCCACGTCATTGAATGAATTTATTTCCAGTCCTTCCAGGTAACTACCGATGTCCGTATCTCTTATCGAATCTATAACCTCCTGGACATTCTCAGCTTTTAAAACGGTATTCAAATGATCGGAGGAAATTAGTTTTGCTTCCTCCCCTTTTAAATATGAAGATATGAATGCGTATCCAATTCCTGCCAAAATATAATATCCCCCTGTTATTAACCGAACAATTCTTTGCTGATATCAGGTAAAATTTGCGGAAGTAACATTTCGATCCGCGTTTCAAAGATATTATCTATCCTTAATGTGCCCGTTAGATCTTCGATAACAGCGCCGCCGGCACATCTGGTCTCTTTATAATCTTTAACCACAGAAGATAAAGTATGGTCTTTCTGGACCAGGTTCTTCACACCGTCGATATGCCCCGGTGAAACGTATACCACTACTTCATTCGTGCCTATAACCCGTACACCTTCTTTAATAAGATTCACGGTCAATTCATCATTATCGGGCAGATCAGCAAGCCGTTTCTTGATATCGGACACGATTTTTTCTATTACTTCATTCTTTGCCTTTAGAATTTCCTGTCGCACTTTGATCGAAGTTTCTGCGCGGATTCTCGATACTTCGGATTCGGCTTCTTCCGTAATCCTGGCTTTCTCTTCCTCGTACCGGGCATTCTGCTGTTCCCTGGCTTTTGCCAGTCTTTCTTCTGCCGTGGATTCCGCCTGTCTGATTATTTCTGCTGCCTCGGCTTTAACTTTATCCAGTACGGCTTCACTAAGCTTTTCCATAGTCATAGTTCGCTATCCTTACATTATCCCAAGCATTGACAGTGCCATAATTGCAAACACAAAACCGAGTACACCGAGAAGCTCTACGAACACGGCAAGCATGATCCCGTTTGTGAGAATCTTGCCCTTTGTCTTCGGTAACAGGGAGATGCCGGAGGCACAGACATGACCCTGATATATAGCTGAGAAACATTCTGCAGCACCGGTTATCAGACCGACACCGAGTATCATTGCCCCGGCGCCTTGGCCTACATTTGCTACTACAGTATCCATCTTTGTTATGACTGTTGTGATAAGTATAAGTACTATTAACCCGTAAAAGGTCTGTGTCATAGGCAAAGAGGCGAAGATAATTACATTTCTGAACTGACTCGAATCCTCCGCGAGAGTAGCTGTGCCGGCTGAACCGGCAATACCGATGCCTATTGAAGAACCTACCAGTCCACCGATAAGTGCCAGAGCAGCGCCGATTGTTGCCAGAGCTGATGGATCGAATAACATTTTATCCTCCTGAAATTACTTCATTATTACAGGTACGGTAGTGCGTTTCCTTAATCTGAAAGGATTGTATTCGGTTCCTCCACCTTCATAAAACTTAAAGAGGAATTCCACGAAACATAACCTGAGAGAATGCATAAATCCTGTTATCGCGGTCAATACAAGATTGATGGAGTGCCCGAAAATAACTATTATGACCGCAAGAATTATACCTAGAATGGCAGCTATACCGCTGTTCATCATTCCGGTAAAAATTGTTGCCATCTGGTTAAAAGTGAAGGCAAGGTAATACGTAGCAAGACCTACGCCGGCTAACCTGGCGTACGACATTATATCTCCCAGAAGACCGGTGATGTCGAAAAGCCACAATATAGCTCCCAGCCCTCCACTGACCATTATGCTGGATATGACAACCATTACTATTCCAGCAATAAGAAAGTATGAAAGAATCGAATAAACTGCAGGTGTAAATCCCGGAATATCTACTCCGATTAATGAATTCAGGATGGTAGGAATACCTAACTGGATAAAAGCAAGCCCTATTTTCGCAATAATAGTGCCTTTACTTCTTTCTTTGATAGCTTTTACAAATGCAAGTATGTGACCAATATTGACGTGGATAAAACCAATTCCCAGGGCAATACCGATAAATGTAACAGGGTCCTGAAGGGCTTCCTGGATACTTTTAACAAGAGCTAAATTCTCTATACCTATAAATTCATATATATTACCGAAGTATTGTCCGGTCAGTAACCCTCCGATAAGAGCGACTCCTCCGCAGATATACAGTAAACGCTGGAATTGCTTGAAAATATCAGTAGAAGGGTCATCAACAAACTTGTTTAAGAGAAATCTCCCGAGGAGTATCAATCCGAGGGCATAAAGTACATCACAAATCATCAGACCAAAGAAAAAGGCGAACGAATAGGTTACAACCGGAGTGGGGTCCCATTCACGATATTTTGGAGTGGCGAAAAGGTTAACGATAATCTGGAACGGCTTAAATCCGGCGGGATTTCGGTATTTTGTCGGAGGTTCCTCTCCCGATTCGGGTTCTCGGGCATCCACGAAAACGTAAGGTACTTTTTCTTTGATTTCCACGGAGGTATTTTCAACAACGTTTTTCGGTACCCAGCCTTCAATTACCGTGATATATTTCGCTTCGCTGGCTTTCTCCAGTACCGACAATCTTTCGTTTTCCGCCGTTAACGCTTCTCTGAGCAGTACAAGTCTCGTTAAATCAGTATCGATCTGACTGATCAGTTCTTCCGTGAGCTTTTCTTTCTCCTGTTCATAGGTTGCAAGTTCATTGGCGGATTTATTGAGGTAATCTTTTATAGAAATATCATCAGACGGAATACTCAGTATTCTTCCGCTTGAATCTGATGTTATAGACTGGATTTTTTCAGAAAATCTCGTGTCGGCGACGGCGTGAATAACGGTCTCATTACCTGCTGCCACAACAACGTTCTCCGTTATGTAATCTGATAAGGAGCGACGCAGGTAATCGGCAGACTCGTTAGGGATGACGATGATCCTGGAGATAAAGTGTTTTCCCGAGTAATTCAGGTCTCTAATGTTGAGATTAGTTTTTTCAGCGAGTGGTTCAAGATACGTGATTGTCTCATTTAAATTGAGAAGATTTTTAGAAATTTCCTGGATTCGTTCTTGAAGTCTGCTTGTTTTGTTATAAAGTCGTTTGACTTCATCGGTAATTTCACTAAAGGGCTGTGTATATATAACTTCGATATCCTCATCAATAGTAACCGAATCCTTTTCGGGAAGGTAGGTAAGTATTTTCGTTATATAAGAGATAAGTTCATTCACTTCCCTGTGTGCCTTGTCGATGGCTGTTCTGTCTACCGGACTGAGTTCTTGACTTTCTTCAACATCGAGTACACCGATATTCTGCAGAGTCTTAAGTGTGCGTTCAGAGTCATCTCTGACCGTAACTACCCGCATTTTGGCCATCGGTTCAGCCGTGTTTATCAGGAAAGCTGCCATCAATTTATGCTCCGGTTACAAGCTTTACCATACGGTCTATCACTTCGTCGACCTTTCTCTCATTTCCGATTCTGATTTCTTCAGCCTTTTGTTGTACTTTTTTAATTTCTTCTTCGGCTTCCCGTTCAGCATTTTTAATCATTTGCTGGCATTCGGATCGAATATCATCAAATGATAATGGAGATGACAGGATTTCCTGGCTTTTTTTATTGGCTTCGGTAAGTATCTCGTTCGCCTTAACCCTTGCGGCATCAAGGGATTTTTCCGCTTCAATCTCAAGATTCTCTATGTTACTTGTAACCTTCTCCAAAACTGTTACCTCCTTCGATGCGCACGGTCGTGTTGATACGCTTATAGCAGCAAGCGACCTGATACTTTATATACCTGACAGAGTTGATAAAGAGTAATCCGGGATATTCCTGTAACGATCCATAATTCAACGACTGAACATTCGGAAATGACCGTCAATATTATAGCAAATACACCTGTTAGTTGAAAGTGAATATTTTATGTTTATAAGAATTGATGCCAATTTCAGGACGAAATAAATAATATATAGGCACCGGTAATGTAAAGCGCAAGAAGTACCAGTCCGTACCAGCTTATTACCTTGAATAATTTCCTTTCGCGCTTAAACCTGATTCCCAGAAGGATGACAATTGTCATAACAATCGCTATTACGGCGCTGATGGTATGTGAGCTGGAAACCGATGACATTAATAAACCCTTTGTATACAGTATATCAAGTACAAATATGTAGGTAACATCGAGCATATTTGCGCCGAAGATATCCGCCACCGCCAGATCGATCGCTCCCATCCTGAAGGCGGATATGGCGACTATAAGTTCCGGCATCGAGGTGCTGACCGCAAGAAAAATACTTCCTACGAAGCTGGAATCCCATCCTGTGACTTGAGCAATTTCGTTTCCGACATATGACAACCAAATTCCCGCCGCTATGATTGCCACTGCACCGATAATAAATTTCGGCCAGAGCCACTTGATATCATGACTTTTGGGTATTTCATCAGGTGGTGTTTCACCGGTTTCTTCGGGAAAGGCAGGTATAAGTGAAAGCTGGAAATTGCGTTCGGAAGTAAATATCCACCACGCTCCGGCAATATAAATCACAAATATAACAATACCGGGAATCCCAACCCAGCCTACCGAAAGCTGACCGATACTGTCACTGAATCCTGTACTCAAGGCAATAATTCCGAGGATGATAATGCCGATAATTGCTGAACTGGAATGTCTCATGCTGGCAAAGTTCAGTACCGGTGTTTTACGGTTCATTATGTCAATAATGCCTATTATACTCAGATTAAATATACAGCTTCCGAGCAGCGTACCAACGCCAAGATCAGGGATTCCTTCATCACCTACCAGTGTGACGGAACTTATACCGGTTATCAATTCAGGCATCGAGGTAATAATCCCGAGGAGAAGCATCCCTATCCAGATTCTGCCAAGTCCGGTCTTTGCAGCAATAATATCGGCATACCGGGTTGTCTTGGTCCCGGCAAAGAGGATTATGACAATACAAAGGAGGAATTTAATCCAGACCAATAACGGCGACTCCTTGTGAAATTACCGGATCACGAAAAAAGGATACTATAGTCGTACTCGATTATCAATTACCGTTTACGGATTCCAGGTATTCACGATACCAGACCAGATGCCTGATCACCCGGGCAGCCCTATAGGGTTGAGGGTAGATGAGAAATCCTTCCTTATGATAGGTAACATATGCTGCTATATCACTGGCTGAGTTCGGGTATCCGCCCACCATAAAGAGTGGCACACCATACTTTTGTACCTGCTGGAAAAATTCCCGGGCGTGTTCCCGTTCCGACCGGTCAGGAGTATCATCGATGTCGACCGATACCCTTTCGATTCCTCGCCTGGGAAGGCGATGCATTCTTCCAATCCAGGCATTCGACAGAAGCGCATCAAGATTCTTATCTTTGAGGAGTATCCACAATGTCTTGATTATCTCCGGACTGTGGGCGACATCTGAGCCGACAAGATCAACCGGGTTAGCGTGAGACCATCGTTCCGGCAGCAGCTCATTAAGCTGTTCAATGGTAGATCGTTCCAGTTCCGGTATTTCTAGTCCTTCATTCTCGCAGGACTCGGTTGCTACGACTCCCAGACCGCCACCCATCGTTAGTATTCCTACCTTTCTACCTTTCGGCAAAGGCTGGTTCAGCAGAGCCACGACAACGTCACATAATTCGTCATCATCCTTAACCCGTATCACTCCTGCCTGCTTGAAAGCTGCGGAGTATACTTCGTCGGCGCCCGTAAGTGCTCCTACATGGGACCTTGAAGCCCTGGCAGCACTTTTCGTACCACCCGACTTGAGTACTACTATCGGTTTCTTCCTGGTAATCTTACCGGCGGTCTTAAGAAAACGCCTGGCATCACGTAAACCCTCGATATAGAGAGCAATAACCCTGGTATTGGGGTCACTGGCAAAATACTCAAGGTAATCTTCCAGGTATATACTGGCTTCGTTACCGCAGCAGACGAACCGGCTGAAACTCATACCATACCTGTCGGCGTTCTGGATAATCCTCGCTCCCATGTTTCCGCTCTGTGCTATCAAAGCGACATTTCCGGGCGGCATACCCTGGACGAAGTTTACGGTATTAAGCTTTGTGTGGGTATCCATATGTCCCATGGTGTTCGGGCCAATGAACCTGATATTTCCTTCACTGGCGATTTCAAGAATCTCCTTCTCTCTTGCTGCGCCTGTTTCGCCGGTCTCCCTGAATCCTCCGGATATAATGAGGGCGGAATTTACCTTCTTCTGAACGCATTCCTTGAGTCTATTCGGTACCAGTTCCGCCCTGACAACGATCGCCGCCATATCGACTGGTTCCTGAATATCCAGTATGCTGGCAAAGGATTTTTGTCCCATTATCTCCGGGGAAGAAGGATTTACGGGATATATCGGGCGATTGTTTGGTGCGAGAAGGTTGCTCATGATACGCCCTCCCCAGCTTCCGGGATTATTCGAGGCTCCGATTACGGCAACCGATTCAGGATCGAACAGGCTTTTCCAGACATTATCAGGTATCAATACAGTTCTCCTTTCAGGATACGGCAGGCAGATGTACACCATAAAGCTGCCATATGAAAAATATTATCAGGTATGGTTTCAGGCGGTCAAATTAAAAAGCGGCTGAAACCAGATGGGCGGACAGGATAAAACTATTCCACTCATCCTGAGCATACCGAGGATGAGTGGTATCTTTAAAGGTATTTCCGAGATATGATATCAGGTCACGTTATCTTTCAATTACCTCCAGCATAAAACCGCACTTTTCCTCGGTATCGAAGA
>CAZBQL010000073.1:0-15836 GCA_964493985.1 uncultured Dehalococcoidales bacterium | reverse complement strand
CCTGCAATATTAAGCTGGAGTCCCTACGGTAAGACTTTACCTCAGTCAGCACCTCCTGGTGTACCGCCGGAAGCCGTTTCCGGACTCCAAAAATTCGAAGGTCCTGATCCCGCCTACTGGTGCAATCACGGATATGCTGTTATCAATGTGGATGCCCGTGGTTCGTTTTACTCCGAAGGAGATATCTACATGTGGGGTACGCAGTCTGCCGAAGATTGCTTTGATTTTATCGAATGGACTGCCGCACAGGAATGGTGCAACGGTAAAGTTGCCATGTCTGGAAATTCCTGGCTGGGAATCATTCAATGGTTTGCTGCCGTGCAAAATCCTCCTCATCTTGCTGCAATCGCTCCATGGGAAGGGCATATTGATCTGTATCGTTACGATGTCCTTCGTGGGGGTATAAAAGACATAGCCTTTAATGATTTCAATACAAGCACCCAGATAGGCCTGAGCCGTATAGAAGACATGGCTGCCATGGCCGAAAAATATCCGCTGATGAACGCATACTGGAAAGATAAAGCCCCTGAGCTTGAGAAAATAACCATCCCTTCCTATATTGTGGCAAGCTGGGGAGGACACCAGACCATAGACGCATTTCGACGTATCTCCTCTAAGAATAAATGGCTGCGAGTGCATAACACCGGCGAATGGCCCGACTATTATGAGTATACGGATGATCTCAGACACTTCTTCGATCATTTTCTGAAAGGTGAAGATAATGACTGGAAAAATACTCCGAGAGTACGACTTTCCGTTCTTGATCCAGGTGGTACCGACCAGGTTAACCGACCTGAAAAAGAATGGCCGTTAGCCCGGACGCAATATGAGAAGTATTACCTGGATGCGTCCACGAATTCTCTTTCACTCAGCCCGGTGGCGAATGAGTCAAACGTACAATATCAAGCCGATGATAATCAGAGTGAGGTGGCGTTTATCATCGAGTTTAAGGAAGACATAGAGTTTACAGGCTATGTCAGCCTTCACCTATGGGTTGAAACGCACTCCGCCGATGATGCGGATATATTCGTACTTATTCAAAAGCTGGATGCTGATGACAAACCTGTACACGGAGGATATGGCTTCATTGGTCCGGACGGGCGATTACGGGCATCTCACAGGAAACTGGATAATTCTCGATCGACTCCCTGGTTTCCGTATCATCCTCATGAAAAGGAGGAGTTACTCACCCCCAGCCAGCCGGTTATGATGGATATTGAAATCCGCCCTTTAGGGATGCGCTGGCATAAAGGCGAAAAACTCCAGCTTATCATAGCCGGATATAATGTATTGAGTCGATTCCGGCAGGGTCCACCCGGTGGAATGAATCTTCCCGGTCCGGTCACCCGTAACCAAGGTTATCATATCATTCATACCGGTGGAAGTTATGGCTCTTATCTTCTTATGCCTAAAGTGTTTTAGTCTACATTCACACAAAACATGATTACATATTCCAAATCGGAGTGGCGAAATAGACATTATTTCGGGCATTCTAACTAGAATACTATTAACCAGCACTAGTCTCCTATGCTCTCATTTTCTCTTTGTTTCGCGATTTTCCCCTATCATCGAATCTTTGATCTACTTACTTGAGACATACGTGAAAATAAGGTTTATCGGTAATTATGGTTGTTAAGAAAAGTTTATTGACACTCAGCAGGTTTTAAGATATGAAACAACTTCCTTAGCCCCTGGATTGCTTTTGTCAACTTCTGACAATAATCACATTCGGTAATCCTCATTCTATGTAAAATGAGTAAATTAGTAGATAACCTGTAAATGTAAAATCCTCCGATGCAGTGGAACAATGACGAATGAGAAACATCATAACAGGCTTGTCCACGAAAAAAGTCCTTATCTACTCCAGCACGCTGATAATCCAGTTGATTGGTATCCGTGGAGTGAAGAAGCTTTTGAGAAAGCCAGAAAAGAAAACAGACCTGTATTTTTATCAATCGGATATTCAACCTGTCACTGGTGTCATGTGATGGCACATGAATCTTTTGAAAATCCACAAATTGGCGCTTTAATGAACGACACTTTCATTTCAATAAAAGTAGATCGTGAAGAACGTCCTGATATTGATATGGTATACATGGAAGTCTGTCAGATGATGACGGGCAGCGGAGGATGGCCTCTTACAATTATTATGACTCCGGACAAGAAGCCGTTCTTTGCTGGTACCTATATTCCGGGGGAAACAAGATTTGGGCGAATTGGAATGCCTGATTTAATCCGTCAAATCAAGGAAATATGGTCAACACGACAGGACGAAGTCTTAAATTCAGCCGATCGAATCACTACAACTTTACAGACAAGCACATTTCCGGCACCAGGTGAAGAGCTTGGCGAAGATATCCTCCATCTTACATATGATCAACTTAAAGACAGGTTCGACGAGGAGTACGGTGGATTTGGAGGAGAACCAAAATTTCCTACTCCGCATAACTTGCTTTTTCTCCTGCGATATTGGAAGCGTACTCATGAAGAAAAAGCTCTGGACATGGTAGAAAAAACACTGCAGATGATGAGACGCGGTGGTATATATGACCAAATAGGCTTTGGTTTTCATCGTTATTCAACGGATCGGCGATGGCTCGTACCGCACTTCGAAAAAATGCTTTATGACCAAGCTCTAATTGTACTCGCGTATATAGAGGCTTTCCAGATAACTAGAAAGGAAGAGTACGCGCAAATAGCGCGTGAGGTTCTTAACTATGTACTCCGGGATATGACGGATGCCCGTGGAGGATTCCATTCAGCCGAGGATGCTGATAGCGAAGGAAAGGAGGGGAAATTCTATCTCTGGTCTTATAATGAAATTCAGCAGGTATTGACATCTGACCAGGTAGAACTTTTTACCAACGTGTTTAATATCTTGAAGAGTGGGAATTATACAGATGAACTTACTGGCGGTAAAACAGGGAGAAATATCCTTCACCTGACAAAACCGTTGAACGAAATCGCTTCGGAGTTTGACATTGATGAGTCTGGAATCCAAACACGCCTGGAATTGATACGACAGGAATTATTCGCCCATCGCAAAAAACGCATTCATCCCCACAAGGATGATAAAATATTAACTGACTGGAATGGTCTTATGATAGCAGCTCTCGCCAGAGGAGCCCGAGTTCTTGAAGAACCCGAATATACTCTCGCTACAATACGAGCGGTCGACTTTATCTTTGGTAATTTATTTACCCCCGATGGGCAGCTTCTTCATCGTTATCGTGATGGTGAAGCCGCCCTGACGGGTAATTTGGACGATTATGCCTTTCTGATTCATGGACTACTGGAATTGTATGAAACTACTTTTGAAGTTAACTACTTAAAGAAAGCAATAAGGTTGAACGAATACTTGCTAAAGCACTTATGGGATGATGAAAACGGAGGCTTCTATTTTACCGAAAGCAATGAAGATGAATTATTAGTACGCCAGAAGGAAATTTATGATGGAGCGTTACCTTCTGGAAATTCAATTGCTATGTTAAATCTGATTCGCTTGGGTCGAATAACCGCCAACCCGGATTTAGAACAGAAAGCTGCAAAGATAGGTCGTTGTTTCTATGAGAATGTGACGAAAATGCCTTCGGCTTATACACAATTGATGATAGCAGTCGACTTTTTAGTGGGGCCATCTTACGAGGTGATTATCATCGGTGACTCCCAAGTCAACGATACCAGACAGATGCTGCAGGCAGTTCAGAAGGAGTTTTTACCTAATAAGATAGTGGTCTTTAAACCAATGGATGCTAATTCCTATGGTATTCAGGAAGTCGCTCCGTATACTGAAAATCAAAAAACTATCGATAACAGAGCTACCGCCTATGTCTGCATCAACTACCATTGTAAACTGCCGACTGCCGATATCAGTACAATGCTGTCATTACTCAACTCCGACTAGCGGACAATGAGTACGTCTATCCCAAAACGATATATTTCGCATAATGTATTATGGGGTATCCGCACGATATGCTCGCAGTTTTCGAACATTTCTCGGTTTTGTTCACTCTAACACTCATACTATCCTTTTGTGTCAGTATTATTCACTAAAAGAATATTGACACATTATCTATCCACATCCATAATCATCATTATCATATAATTCATCGGTGTATAATTATACTTCTACTATCTTCATATATATAAGAAATACATTTTCATAGTCTTGAACTTATCAAGAGGAATATGTTGAAAAATGGAAATTATGTGTATGCATCGCTGGTATTGACGGTAGTACAACGCGTAAAGATAGGTTAAAACTATGGCGTACGTTACAAGAAACGCTCGAAATGTACGGAATAAACACAGACCCAACAAAAAGAGAAGGCGAAAAAAACTTGCAACGTGATATGAACTTTTGGAACTGGTCAAAGCAAGGTTTAAGTTATAGAGAGATTGCAGACAAGTGGGAAGAAAAGAAGAATGAGACTTATGGGGAAGATACAATAGCAGCTGCCATCAAAAGGATCGACGAATTAATGCAACCTTTATCCAATCCAGACGATGAGATTACCAATTGTCATAGTTAGTTTGTTTCCGCTAAACTTTTAAAGATGCTCTTTTAATGATCGAAGCGGCGACAACAGGTGGTAATTTCTGTTTAGAGAGGACACACAATACTTTAGGAGCCTTTACCGGAAAGAAACCAGGATCGAGATATTGCATAGCATCCCGAATCCCCCCGGGGTCGCCACTTTGCATTCTTTTTATACCTCAACATTGTACCCGGAGTAAAGCCATCCTGGCATTAGACTTTTGACAATAGCCACTATTTATAGTACTATTTTGGTATATTGATATGACGAATATCGAGAAGCTGGTCAGGAAATTCTTGACCGACAAAACGCATATCACTATTGACGACTGCGACAGGCTTCTCACCTCTTATGGCTACAGATTGCGTAAGGGCAGCGGCAGCCACCGCACCTATCACCGAAAAGGTGACCGCCCCTTAACAATAGTAGCCCCAAAAGAAACCAAATACGTTTAATCTTTATACGTTAATAGAATTATAAGTGAATTGGAACTGGAGGGATAAATGACGACATCAACGCAGCGTAAACCGCTGGAATATTATCTTAATTTAAAATATCCGGCTACCATTGAAGAGACACCCGAAGGCGGATATTTCGCCCAAATCGAAGATTTACCGGGATGCCATGCTCAGGGGGCGACGATTGTCGAAGCGTACGAAATGATAGATATAGCCCGGAAAATGTGGATTGAGGTCGCCTACGAGGATGACCAGGACATTCCCCTGCCCAGGACGGAAAGAGAATACAGCGGTAAGTTCAACGTCCGTTTCCCCAAGAGCCTGCATCGCAGGCTCGACCAGATGGCTAACAGAGAAGGGGTAAGCCTTAACCAGTTCCTGGTATCGACGCTTTCGAGAGAGGTCGGACTGGAAGAGTCCAAGCGGAAAAAGAGGGCTCGGAAATAACCGGAAAGGCTTCATGTTCTGCTATATAATATAGTATGTTGTGAATCAGGCTAAAGTTTTTTATGCAGAAGCTGATAGCAGAATGGACGAACAATATAAGACAAGACAACATTTTGATACTGCGTTCATCCATTCTTAATTTTGCAGGAGTATTTTAGTCTTTACTTTTTATCCTTAATTATGATACCTGGAGTAAGTATATTTGACGGACCTTCTGAATGTAGTTCTGCCGACTTTCATCATCATATTCATCGGATTCCTGTTCGGTAAGATCAAGAAATGGGATCTGTCCGTAATATCCGAGATTGTCATCTACATAGGCCTCCCCGCCCTTGTCCTGACTTCGATGCTGGAGAAGAAAATCGTCCTGCTGAATGCTGTGAAGGTCTGGGGTTCCGCAGTAATAATAATTTTCGGATGCATGATAGTCGCCTGGATAGTATTCAGGATAATCAGACAAAAACACTCCGGACTCTACCTTCCCATTTCGATAATGAACTCGGTGAACATACCTTTCCCCATCATATTCCTCGTATACGGCCAGGAAGGCTTGTATGCCGCAACACTCTTTATGATACCCGGTGGCGTAATAGCATATTCGGTGGGGATCTACATAGCCTCAGGCAAAGATTGGAGAGGAGCACTGAAGGAAGTCTTTAAAATTCCCCCGATATATGCAGCAGTTCTGGGACTATTACTGAACTTACTGGAGGTAAATGTTCCCGAAGTAATAACAAGACCGCTGAATATCATCGGACTGATGGCGGTCCCCCTGGTCCTACTGGTACTCGGTAACAACCTATCGAAGATAAAAATAACATCCGTACCGACCACCATACTGTCATCATTCCTGAGGATTGGGGTAGGATTAGGCTTCGGTTTTCTGGCTGCCACTATTTTTGACCTTACTGGAATCTTAAGAGCAGTGGTCATACTCAACTCAGCTATGCCCGCCGCAGTGAACGCGGCTATTATTGCGACGAAATATGATAATGAGTCCGAACTTGTCTCAAGCGTCGTATTCCTTACAACGGTAGCCAGCCTTGCAGTGATCCCGTTTTTATTGAGTTTCCTTACCTGATCGATATCCTAAACCCAAAAAGGAAGGGAGTCCCGAACGGGACTCCCTCTTGTTACGGGCAACGCCAGTATTTAGTACTTTCCGTACTTCTTGGCAGTTTCAATCATTGCCTTAACATTCTCCGGTTTGGCTTCCTGGGTATAATCGGTCGAGCACCGCAGGATAAAGCCACCGTCTTTACCCACTTCTTTGATCAGTTTCTTGCAGTACTCCTCCACATCCTGTGTTGATCCAAGCTGAAGCATCGTTATCGGTACGTTTCCCATGAAGCTGATTCTGTCACCGAAAAGTTGCTTTGCCCTGAAAATATCGGTCTCGGCGAAACGTATCATAATGCTGTGTTTCGGGTAGTCCATGAAGTAATCGAGTTGATTATCCCGCCTTCCCTCGAAAAACATCGAGATAACATCATATCCAAGGTCGAAGGTCTTCTGGACGGCTTTCTGCCAGTAAGGCCAGACGAATTTTTCGAACTGTGGGCGGGACATAAATTCATCGGATACGCGGTGTGGCTCTGAAGAAGCTCCGATCGCCGGCTTGCCTTCCTGTCGTACCGGTGGGGTTGCCCTGAATATCCGGTATTCGAGAAGTTTTTCAAGTGCTGCCAGCAGTTTATCCGGCTGGCGGAACATATCCGTGGCGATGCCTTTCCAGGTCCGGAAACTGTTGGTAAAGCCTGAGAACGGAGGCATCACACCACCCATCCACTGGAAGTCTACCGGTAAACCGAGTGCTTTCATCTCACCGTTAAAATTACCCAGACCATCAAGATATTTTTTCTGCTCCTCACCGGCTTTTTTCATAACTGCGGCAAGACGCTGGAAACCCGGTGAGGTAAACAGTGAAGCAAGCATTGTTAAACCTGTCCCCAGGTTCATCAGGGGCGGCAGACTGCCCAACGGTTCCAAAATTCCATATACCCTCGGCAGCCAGACACGAAGTATATAGTCGGAAGGATCGGCGAGGAAAAGGTCATACTCGTCGGCCTTCATGTATTCTTTTTCGACTGTCTGACTGGCTACGTTCTCCGGCAGGTTGAACCCGGGCCAGCGATAGTTGCTTGTCTCAAGCGTCTCAAGGGCGTTCCCCGACTGCATCGATGCTGCCGAACCATAAGAATCAGGTTCGAGTTCGGCCATCATTTTCTTATATCCCTGCTTCCAGGCAAGGGGATCGTAATAGGCGGTAGAATACGGCAGTCCGACATATTTCATTGCGAAATAAGTGCCGCCGAACACCACCGGAACCCTGTCCGGCACCTTGCCCTGGACAGCATCCATGATCCTCTTTTCTCTTTCCGCATACAGCTCTTCAACAGATTTACCGTGTCTTTTTTCAATCTCATCTTTAAGTTTCTTGTCCTCTTCCCTGACCCTTTCCTCAGTAGTCATTTTTCCTCCTTCAATCGTTTTTCTTGACCGGTCTGAACATATACCACAAGTCTACGACCCCATCGAGTTTTTCTGTGGCGAAAAGATTATAACTGAAATGCTTGTACAACTCGACATTTTTGCTTTTTGTAGTCTCAAGGAATACACCCGTCGAGGTTCCGTGCTTTTCAGATATCTCGCTCACTCTGTCCAGTAGTAATCTTGCATATCCCTGTCCTTGAAAATCCGGATGGATGCCTAATGCGGCAAGATAATGGTGTGGGCCTTCGGGGGTATATTTTTTACTAAGGTTCATATACCGTTTAATCCTGTCGAAGGATTCCGGACCCATAGATTTCTCGAATTCTTTGTCAGTTTTAACCAATGTATCAGGTCGTTCTTTTTTCCCAGGAATTGATAAACAGGCGATACCGGTAATCCGGGAGTTCTGCACCGTACCGAATACAGGTAGATCCATCTCGAGGTACATCAAACACTGATAACGGAATACCTGGCGAAGCTTTTCCGGATAAGCATCTTTATGACCGGAGATGAAGTAATTGATAACCGGATCATCTTCGAACGCCCTGGTCAGCACTTCGGTCGCTTCTTCCAGAGAATCTTTCGTAATTCTTATTATAGGTTTATCTGAATTATCAATTACTTTGTTGGTCATGTCTTACCTGGATAGTCCATCTTTGGGTGAGTGCATTCAGTCTATATTTGTGCAATGTGTATGTCAAGCAAAAACAGGTTAACCTCTTCTGATATAATAGTGTTCACCAGAATATACAGCAGGTAGCAGGCAAATGGATAAAATAGATATCTATACTCATATCATTCCTCCTAGTTACAAACAAGCACTTTATCAAAAAGCGGACAGCAGATTTTTCAGTGAAAACTGGGATAAGGTGATAAACGGAACTCCCGGACTAACGGACCTTGATAACCGTTTGAGAATTCTTGAGAAATATGAAGGACTATCCCAGGTACTGACTATCGCTTCTCCTGCGCTTGAAGAAGCAGCCGGCCTGGAAGATGCCGTATACCTGGCTGAACTTGGTAATGATGAAATGGCTGAGTTGGTCACCAAATATACTGATAAATTCGCTGGAGCTGTAGCCTGCCTGCCGGTAAATGATATGGATGCAGCATTAAAAGAAGCTGAAAGGGCAATTAAAAGACTTGGGCTGAAAGGTATCCAGTTATACACGCCTTCTAACGGGAAACCACTCGATTCACCGGAATTCCTTCCATTGTATGAAATGATGGCCGAACTCGATCTTCCAATCTGGATACATCCGGCCAGGGGGCGTCACGTTCCTGACTATCCTGGCGAAGACCACTCCAGGTACTATATCTACCAGATGTTCGGCTGGCCATATGAGACTACGGCTGCAATGGTACGCCTTGTGTTCTCGGGTATATTTGACAGGTATCCGGGCATCAAATTCATAACACACCACTGTGGAGCGATGCTTCCATTCTTTTCAGAAAGACTTGTCATCGGACAGGATTACGCCGAAGAAAACCTGAAAGCAAGGTGGAAACAGGCCTTGAAGAAACCGCTAATCGAGTATTTTAAATATTTTTATGCCGATACAGCCCTTAACGGCAACCCGGCTGCACTGTCCTGCGGATACGAATTTTTCGGCACCGAACGCATTGTATTTGGCACTGATTTTCCCTATGACAACGAGAACGGCGAGAGATTTACCAGGGAAGTGATAAACGCTGTCGACTCTCTTAATATAGGTCTTCAGGAAAGAGAGATGATATATCACAGTAATGCTAAAAAACTGCTTAAGCTGGGGGAGTAGAAGTGGCTGCAAAGATTTTCAGAATGCCGGTAGTAATTTCCGGAAGAGGTAGTTCCGAGAATATAGGAGTCGAACTCAAGGCACTCGGGGCACATGGCGTTTTCCTCGTCACGGATGAAGTATTGTGGAAAATGGGTGCTCTCGAAAAAATCGTAGAATCACTGAAATCAGAGAATCTCGAATTCGTAAAATATGACCGATTACCCTCCGAGCCGACAACAGATTTTATCAGGGAAGGGACCGGTGAATATCTACAATCAGGAGCAGATATTATACTGGCGGTTGGCGGCGGAACTCCTATTGATACAGCCAAGGGAATATCGGTGATGGCTACAAATCCAGGTACTATTACCGATTATATTACACCGAACACACTTAAAAAACCCGGCATTCCTGTTGTTGCGGTACCTGCTACTGCCGGTACCGGCAGTGAAGTAACCATTTACACTGTTATCACGGATATTGAAACTGGTAATAAATTACTTTTTACCAGTCCCTACCTGATGCCGAAAATAGCCGTACTCGACCCGTTATTGACTATGACCATGCCGAAATCACTTACAGCGGCTACCGGCCTCGACGCTCTGACTCACGCGATCGAAGCCTATGTGTCGATAAAATCACAGCCGATGACTGACCTGCTGGCTCTTTCGGCGATAAAGTTGCTTTCCGTCAACCTGTCCCGAGCGTGGGAAAATGGGAACGACATCGAAGCAAGGGAGAATAATATGATGGCTGCCCACCAGGCAGGCCTGGCGTTCGGGAATGCGTCGGTAGCCCTGGTGCACGGTATGTCACGCCCTATCGGAGCATATTTTCACACTGCCCATGGAGTATCGAATGCGGTCTTACTCGGACCGGTAACCGGGTTCAGTATCTCCGGAAATTACAGACGGTACGCGGACATTGCCGAAGCAATGGGAGTAGATACGAAAGGACTGGATGAACCTGAAGCCGCGAAAGCTGCCGCCGTAGCTGTAATAAATCTCATTGAGTACCTGGAAGTACCGACTCTCATCGATCTCGGCGTTGATAAGGACCGGTTTCTCGCTGTCATACCGGAAATGATAGAAGCTGCAGTGGCCAGCGGAAGTCCCGCTAACAACCCCAGGATAGCCACAAAAGAAGAAATGGCCGGTATCTATCGCGAACTGGTTTCTTGACTTTCCAGGTATAACTCACTCGCCGACGACGGCGGTTTGGGGTGCTTCGCAATGAAAAGAAGTATCGATCCTATAACCATCACACCCGCCATAAGCGAAAAAGCATACAGATAAGTACCCTGGACATCTCTCATATACCCGACAACTACCGGAGCGGCAATGATAATCGGAAGACCGAGAGACTGCATCCATCCACGTATTATACCCTGTGACACCCTGCCGAAATATTCACCCTGAATAGCGTTCAGTACAGGAGTCCGCATTCCCCAGCCGATGCCGAATATCACCGCAAAGGTAAACGCCATAACCACTGAATCGGTTATAGCCAGGATATATACAGCCCCTGCCATGAGTGTATTCGAAATACCCAGAAGGACATTTTTCGGGAATCTGTCTCCAAAGTACCCGCCCAGCAAGCGTGCCGGTATGTTGGACAGACTGGCAACGGTCCAGACCAGGGCAACCGTTTCTCTCTCTATACCTACATCATTCTCCAGGTGAAGAAAAAGATGGAGCTGAGCGCCGAGAATACCGAGATTACTGATGGCTTGACCTAACGCCAGCAGCCAGAACGAACGGGTTTTTAATGATTCGCTAAGTGAAAAATCGTATCCAGCCATAACTACTGGAGTACGTGTGGATCCTTCCTCAAATACTTCTCCATCGGGAACGCTGCCTATGGTTTCAGGCTTATCCCGAAGCATCATTACGAAGGGGAATCCTACAATCCAGACGAAGGCAGCCGTAATATAGGCGGAAGCGCGCCAGTCCATCTGTTCCTGCAACAAAACAAGGACCGGGACGCCGATAACTCCGGCCATCGAATAGCCCAGTCCCACGAAAGACTGGGCCATAGTACGTCTTCTGTTGAACCAGTTGTTTACAGTCACCGACAATACGAGAAGGCCCTGGAGACCGATACCCAGTGTAATGACAATACTGGATACGTAGAACATAACGTAGGAGTTCATTAAGCCAAAAAGGGCAAAGCCTATACCGGTAATAAAAATACCTATTGCGGCCACCTTCCGGGGGCCAAATCTGTCGACGAGGAAACCTTCAAAAGGGCCTGTAATGGCACCTTCTACCTGGGTAACTGAACGTGGACCGGAGAGAGCTGCCCTCGTCCAGCCGAATTCATTCTCCAGCAGCCCCATGTAGGTAGTAAATCCCTGGCTGGCAATACCCTGAAAAAACTGGGTTACCGCCCCTACCGCTACAATTATCCAACCATAGAATGGTCTTTTACCTATCCAGGGATACCGCGGAGGTTTTAAGGATTGCGGTGTCTCGGTCATAATTTACCGATTGCTTTCCTTTTCCCTAGTATTTTCCGTATTTTTTCGCCGCATCAATCATCGCCTTGATATTTTCGGGTCTGGCATAATCGATGGCGCTTCCAGGTCCCAAAATGAATCCGCCGTCTTTACCGACTACATCGATCAGTTTCTTACAATAGGCATCCACCTCGTCCGGTGTACCGGCCTGTAATATGGTAGGAGGCACGCCGCCCTGTATGCACATATGACCGCCAAGAATTTCCTTGGCTTTGAATATATCGGTGTTCTCGCAATGGAATACCACTTTGCCTTTCGGTAATTCCAGGAGATATTCCAGCCGGTCATCCCAGATCCCCTCCCAGAAGGGAGCCGATATATATCCCAACGCCACATTCGTGAGAATTGCTTTTTTCAATCCCGGCCAGTAGAATTTTTCGAACTGTTCAAGCGACATGAAACTATCGGAACCGCGGTGAAGAGGCATTCCGGCGCGTCTCCTGTATCCCCGTGAATCGATCTCCGCCGGTACCGACTGTTCTATCTGCCATTCGAGTACTTTTTCACACGCTGCCAGCAGCTTGTCAGGGCAGCGGTACATATCCAGCATAGCTCCGCGCATACCTCTGAGGTTGTCGGAGATAGTATCAAAAGGCGCCTGGGCAACCCCACCTCCGCCAAGTCCCCTGCCATAATACGACGGATAACCGATCTCCTCCATCATCTTCGAGAACTCAGCACCTTCCTGCCGTATTCTTTCCTGCTCGGCTGCTGCCCTGGCTATCTTCCCGGCCAGTTCTTTGAATTCTGGCCTGTTGAATAGACCCACGATAGTCGCAAATCCCAGGTGGCCTATCATGTTCCTGAACGGAGGTACTTCTGAAAACGGTTCCAATGAGCCGTATATTCGCGGCAGGTAGTACCTGAAGATAAAATCAGAAGGATCGTTGAGAAAAAGGTCGTACTCCTCCGCTTTCATATACTCGCCTTCTACGAACTGGTATGGAAGGTCCGGTGGCAGAGTACCGCCGGGCCAGCGCTGGTGCCTGGTATCGAGTAACTCCAGTATCAGACCGGAATTCACCAGCACCATACTAGCACCCTGGTCAGGCTCGAAGTCCACTATCGTTTTAACACTTGCTTTACGGTACGCATCATGGTCATAGTACATTGAAGAAAGGGGAAGCCCGACGTATCTGGCGGAAAACACCCCCGTCTGTATTGTGACCGGTACCCTGTCCGGAATGCGCAACTCGATAGCATCGTTTACTCTTTTTTCTCTCTCTTCAAGGAGTTGAGCGACACTCTTACCATACTTCTCCTCTGTTTCCTGAGTCCGTTTTTTCAGGTCTTCCCAGAAAGTCTTGCTGTGTATGTCTAACTCTGTCATCGGAACCTCCGTCTGGTTTTTATTGATTGATTAACTATACTTACTCCCGCATATGTTTTTCAAATGACGAATCATAAATCCTGCTGATTTCATTCATCGATTCGAGGGTCTTTCCTGCTGTCAAGAGTATGTCGGCACTCGTCCAGCTTCCTTGTACAAGTTCCTTCTTCTCGGCTGGCAGTCCCTCATAAGTTACCGCTGCAAGAAGTCTTCTCTCTTCAGCATTCGAGGCGGCAAGGTAAGGCATATTATCATACCAGTAATCACGCTCATCCCTGGACTCGAACGGTTTCTTTTCCATCCCGGCAATTTCACGTCCAGATAATTCCGCTTTCTTTAACGCTTCATCCATATCGAAGCGGGTTACCGGTAAAGGAGTAATACCTCTCATCCACATTATCCGGAAAAAGTGATACAGCGGCCTGAGACCCGATATCAGTCCGTTTCCGCTTCCACCGGCAATAGCTATCCCGAATGCAGGTATTGCTTTAAAAGATTGTGACCTCGCATAGAGCCTGAAAAGTTTCAGCATCAGCAGACGCACCATTGCTGTAGTGTCTCCCCAGTAAACCGGGGTCCCCCACACAACACCATCACAGTTGAGTAACTTCTCGCTGATGGCCTCCAGGTTAGGATCCTCATAAGTGCATCTCAGGTTATCCGCGCAGACCCAGGGCAGACAGTCTTTACAGGCTTCGACAACACATTCTGACATCTGTACCAGTTCCGTTGTAGCTCCGGTATCCCCCGCTCCTTTTAAAGCTTCGGATACCAGCCTGTTAGTCAGTCCATCAGTCCTTGGACTTCCCACAAGTCCAACTATCTTTTTTGTATTACTCATCTTCTTCCTCCCTTTTTAGTTACAGATAAAAATGCCTGGAATTTCTTTCTCTACCAGGACAAAGAGATCAGGTCTCTGAAAATATTTTCCTTGAATCCAGTCAATTTCAGGAGTGTTCCTGCTCAATTTCCAACCATTTCTGCGAAGATTTATATAACCGGACCTGCTATCGTACAGAATGAAAAGATGGTGTTACAACAACTAAGAAATGAGGCAGGCCAGCTATATGGAAAACAAGTATAGCACCCGTTATCACGGTTCTTCAAACGAACACAGATTATTAATTAACGACATACTTGATATATAATATTAAATATGAGAATGTCCAGGGTGAGTGGTTATGGGTATTCATGACTTATTAACGGATTTTAACCAGGATATCCCGGAAACAGCGGGAAGAGAAATACACGCCATTGGTGTTCATATCGGCTGGTTGAACTGGGGCAGCGTTGGTGACGAATCTCTCGAAAAACTGATTGAACATTATGACGCTGATAAGATTGCTGAATTTGTCAGACCGGGTGATTTTTATGATTTCGTCACATACCGTGAACGTAGCCTTACTTATATAGACAACAAAGGCATCAGGCGTACCGAATATCCGAACTCAAGAGTTTACTATGTAAGAAGGTATGATTCGGGGCATGACCTGCTTCTTCTCAGCCTGCTGGAACCAAATCATTTCTCAGAAATTTTCGTAGATAGAGTGGTAACCCTGTTGAAAAAAATGAATATATCGAGATATGTTGTTGCAGGAGCGATGGGAAGCCCGGTCCCTCATACCAGACCGATACGCGTCACGGGAAGAAGCAGCGACCCAAAGATCTCGGTCAAGCTGGAGATTCTGGGTGTTCGACAGACACTCGGGAGTCAATATCAGGGCCCGACAAGCATCTTTAATACAATCTCACAGAAACTCACCGATGAAGGCATTACGTCCGTGAATCTGATGGCACATATGCCATCTCACATTTCTCTCCAGGAACCGGATTTCACCGGAGTCCACAGGATGCTCAGCATACTCTCGAAGCTGGAAGGAATCGATATTCAACTGGAAAAGACACGAATCGCCGGAAAAAAACAATATGAAAGAGTGAGTAAAGAAGTACGGCATTCGCCAAGTCTTACCGAGTTGTCCAAGCAGCTTGAAGAGATATATGACCAGGAAGAAGGCCCTCAAGAAGGAGATACCATAGAATTACCCCCCAGTATCCAGCAAGCCATAGATGAAGCTTTCGGCAAGGAATAAACCTTTATTCTTGCCTGCTCTCATAATTCACCCCAATAATACAAGTAAATACGTAGAATTTACGCGATAATGCCTTGACAACTCTACGTTAATACAATATACTTTAGCACCAAATAGATATGTAAAATTTAATATTTGTCCTTTTACCATCTTCCGCCTTCTTCGTAAGGAGGTGATTATGGTGAGACTAAAGGCACTATAA
>CAZBQL010000072.1:3430-16081 GCA_964493985.1 uncultured Dehalococcoidales bacterium | reverse complement strand
CTAATTTACACTCCATTTCTGGTTTTCTGTCATTGCGGAGTTATTATGTCTACTATACCGGTTTCTAATTGAGTAATCCGTGAAACAGGGCAACCAACCGGTCCGGATGGTATAATATAATTAAAAACCAACGGAGATAACAAAAAGTGGATGAGATAGACAACCTGACATTTATTGAAAAACCTCCGCTGCGAATTCCCTATCTCGTGTGTGGCTTGAATGGCTGGCTCAACAGTGGCGATGTGGCTGTAGGCGGTATCAAGCATCTTATTGAGCATTTCAAAGCCAAACTTTTTGCTGAAATGCAGACCTCTCGCTACCATGTCTACCAGATTCCGGGTGTGCATAATGCCCGTCCCGTATTTAAGATGGAGGATGGAGTTATAAAAGAAACCGATTTTCCAAAGAACCAGTTTTACTATGCAGGAAATCCATCTTCCGACCACGATATTATCTTTCTCCTCGGGACTGAGCCGAATCTTTACTGGGAAGAATATGGAGACACGGTAGTTTCGTTAGCTCGAGAGTTCGGGGTTACCCGGATATACACGTTCGGCGCCATATACGATCGATCTCCTTATAACCGTGAACCTAATATTACCTGCACCTGCACCAGCGGGAAAATCAGGGATGAGATGGTAAAGTACAATGTTATGATGTCCAGCCGGGAAGGTATGGCCACGATTAACCTTATGCTTTTGTACGCTTTTCAAAAGAGTGGACTTGATGGTGTCAATTTAACAGTCAGGGTCCCCTATTATCCCGAGTTCAATGTCGGTCTTGATTACAGCCCCAGATCTGTCAAAGCGGTCCTCGAAAGATTTAATCATATGATGAAGATGGGAATGAATTTCAGGGACCTTGATAAGGAAATAAGCGAAATTGAAGGTAAACTTGACGATATCAGGAAGAAAAATGCTGAGTTCAATACATACCTGGAAGAGCTGGAAAAAAATTATACTGAAACGCCCTATCAAGAGCCATTCGACATTTCACCGGATGAAGCGCTAAAATTCGCAGAAGAATTGTTAAAAGACAACAGAGACCGTAAAAAAGACCAGTGACATACTTCGAAATACTCAGGTACGCGCAAACGCCCCTGGATTTTCAATCAATACTTATCCTGCTCGAACGCCGAAATCTTGTCCAAAATAATTAAGGAGGAGCGGTTTGCTCCCCCTTGTTTAAATCAGCCTTAAGCCTTCAGAACACCTTTAATTCTCGGAGTCCTCCTCGGAAACGTTTGCATCTTCCTTTTGCGACTCTGATTTCCTGGACCCCAGACCTCTGATGGTTGAATCCAGATCGGCTATCTGTGATTCATATTGCTCCTTTTGCAGGTCCTTTTCCTTAGTGAGTATTTCAACCCGTGAGTTCAGTTTTCTTATTTCCGCCTTATACTCATTATGCAGCTCATTTATTTGTGTTTCGTACTTTTCAGTCAGATTTCTAGTTTCTACTTTATGCTCATTTTGTATGGACGTTATCCGCTGTTCATATCTGTCTTTTAGCTGCTCTTTTTCCTTGGCTGATGTATCTGCCAGTATCTCTTTTTCTTTTCCAAGGGATTCGATCCGCAGGTTCAAATCCTGCACTTCAGCTTTATGCTGATTATTAACTTCGGTAATCTGCGATTCGTATCTTTCATTCAGATTTCTAATTTCCACCTTGTGCTCGTTATTGACAGATGCTATTTGCTGCTCAAACCTTTCTTCCAGTTGCTCCTTTTCCTTGGCTGATGCATCGGATAACAGCTCTTTCTCTTTATCCAGAGCATTTATTCGGAAGTTCAGGTCCCGTATCTCAGCTTTATGTTGATTATTAGTCTCCGCCATTTGTGATTCGAATTTTTCATTCAGGTTATCTATTTCCGTTTTATGCTTGTTTCCTATATCAGCTATTTGTGATTGATGCCTGTCTTTTAATAGTTCTTTTTCCTTTGCTGAAGTATCGGTCAGTACCTCCTTTTCTTTTTCTGTTGCCCTTATCCGTAAATTCAGGTCCTCGACCTCAGATCTATGCAGGTTTACAATCTCGTTTAACTGCGATTCGTATTTGTCATTCAGGCTGTTTATTTCTACCTTGTGTTTGCCTGCTATATCAGCTATCTGTGATTCATATCTTATTTTAATCTGTTCCTTTTCCCTGGCTGCTGTTTCGGCTAATTCCTCTTTGTCCTTCATAAGAGTCCGGATCTGCGATCTCAGGCCGTCCATGTCCGCAAGCTTCTCAGTAAGGGCTTCCGAGTTTATCCGGGATACTTTCAGGTCATCTCCCATTACCTCGGTCAACTTTTGCATGAACTCATTAGAGTCGGTCTTTAAATCCTTATATTCTTCTCCGAGTATACCGATCGCTCTTCCCATGAGATCATCATATCGCCTGTTTGCATTGTCACGCTCTTCTTCCAGGTTCATTATGTATGCTCTCAGGTCTCCTACTTTACCACCATACTGCTTGCTTAATTGGCCATAAACAGCAACAGCAACTCTCTTAGCTACCGCTTCACCATATCCGCGAATATCGGTACCTCTTACACCCAAGATTTTATTGAATAATTTATTCTCCTGCTCTATCTTGCCTTCATAGTCTTTAATACCGGCATCGACTATCGGGTCCAGTCCCGCACCATGATATATCTGGTCTGATAACTGAATTTCCTCAATCGATAATTCCTCCACCTGTGCCAGGCTGGTACTTGTCTTTTTTACGTTAGAATTTACTTCTTCAATCGCTGTAGTTTTTTCTTCCATTTCTGCCTCCCTTGTTCGGTCTGCATCGATACATATCTTTTTATGTAGTCCGTTTCACCTTACAGGCCAACATATGCTGAAATTTCTAAATTATATGATTAATACCAGCTTTAATAGAACGAGAAAAAGTGTATGCTTTGATTGACTAAGTATTAATTTTGTCATACTTAAGTGCAACCACACTGAGCCGGATGACTAGACCATCTACTGGTTTATATCCTGTGACTAGATCATTGTTTCCAGAGGTCCAGGAACTATTTGATGTACTTTGGCATAAATTGAGCAATACAAGGAGAACCTGTTAATGTCCAAATAATAAACGGGTCCGATGATACTTCTCCAAACCCGTTTTTATTTCTGGCGAAGGCGAGGAATTGCTCCTCTCAGGATGGGTTGTTCTTAGATCTAATTACCAGTTATAAGCAAATAAATTTAAGGCCAGGTATCGATGCTGTAAGCAGGATTAGAACCTGCACGACAGGCACGAGTCATTGTGGAATATTCTCCCTTCTGCTCCCCGGTCCTAAATTATATCCAAGTTAATTCTGCCTGATATCCGTTTCCAGTTTCTCGATATCACGTTTCAGTTTTTTCTGACGGTTCATTAATACCAGGATATAACCGAAAACTACAGCCCAGATAACCGCAAAAGCGGCAAATAAGTATCCAAGATTATCCATAAATTACCCTCCCAATCAGCCTTCATTCATCTCTTTAAGTCTACGCAAATCCCTGACTTTTAAGATAGACCGGTTTATCTGTATACTCTGGATAAGTATCAATACATATAAAAGCGTAAAAGCCAGGATACATATCTGTAAGGTCAGCAGCATAGGCGGAGTGAGTCCTCCCTCGAATATCAAGGCCGAAGGATGCTGAGTCCGCCACAGTGATATGGACAATATTACGATAGGAATATCTATAAAACCTATAATGGCAACTGCGGATGAAAACCTGGCTTTTCTGTCATCGCCCTGTGTGTAAGCACGAATTGTCAGGTAAGCAACATATATAAACCATAGAACTAATGCAGAAGTGAGACGGGGACTCCATGTCCACCATACTCCCCAGGCAGGTTTTGCCCAGATAGACCCGGTTACCAGGAACGCCGTGGTGAATATGAACCCGATTTCCGCAGCAGCAATAGCGACAGTATCCCATGTTTTGCTCCGTTTCCTCAGGTACATGATACTGGATACGAAAATAACCACGTAAGACAACAGCGCAATCCACGCTACAGGTACGTGAAAATAGAATATCCTCTGGACTACTCCCATGGAAAGCTCGGTCGGAACATAGAAAAATATCAAATAGAGAGCGGCCATGAATGAAATAGTTGTAAGGACCAGCAGGACCATTTTAGTAATATGACTTTTATTCATACGGTACCTCTATTCTTCGAGAGCATGTTCAAAAACAAGATAGGAAGCAACTACAAACACAACATCGTAGGCAATAATCAACATCAACCACGAAAAAAGGTCACCCCATGATTCGCCAGCGAGTGCATCTCCCGAAGCGTTTACAGCGCATATAAGCAGCGGCACTACAACAGGCAGGAAAAGTATGGGGAGAACCATTTCACGGACCCTGGTATTTACCGCAAGCGCTGAAAACAGGGTCCCGACTGCGGCAAAACCAATGGTTGCCAGGAGTGTTATTATTATTATCTCAAACGAAAGTACGTTCAAATTGAAAAGGAACGAATACACTGGAAGCGTAATAATTTCAATAATAATCATGAAAACAAGACTGCTCAACATTTTACCAACATATATGGCATCTCTGCCGACCGGACAGAGTGTCAAAGCTTCGAAGCAGCCATTTTCTTTTTCTTGGACGAAACTCCGGTTGAGACTGAGCACGCCGGCAAATGCAAAAGTAACCCATAATATCCCGGGAGCTATAGAATTCATCGCCGTTTCATCAGCACCAAAGGCAAAGTTGAAAATAACCAGCACCAGAAGAGCGAAAACCAGTACGGAAAACACAATTTCCCTGGTACGCATTTCGGACAACGCATCTTTCCATACTATGGCGGATACTTTACGAAAATAATTCACTCAATTCCACCTGTTAATCTACTATAAATTTCTTCGATATTCCCCGCATCAAGCCCAGAACCTGCAATATCGTGAACGATTTTACCCTTGTTCATAATAACGACACGGTTACTCAACGTACAAGCTCGGCTCAGATTATGTGTCGTGAATAGAATCGTACGATTTATTCCATCCTCCCTGTTAATAATGTCCCATAAAGAAGACAACGCATGCCAGTCAAGACCTGTATCAGGTTCATCCAGTAACAGGATTTCAGGCCTGTGGAGTAAAGCCCGGCCGATTGAAAGTCTCTGCTGCATTCCACGGGATAAATTACTGACCCGGTCGTGGAGTCGTGGCATCATTCCTATCCTGTCGATAATTTCCCTGATCCGTTCTTCCCTATCGCTTACGTCATACATGCGGCAGTAAAAAGTAAAATTTTCATATGCCGTTAGTTCCTGGTACAGGAAGGTCTGGTGAGAAACAACTCCGATATACCGGCGAACTTCAGGATCTTTGTCCTTAAGCCGGGTTGATCTTATAGTCACCTCGCCTGACGATGAAGTGATAGCTGATGAAAGGACCTTGAGTAAGGTGGTTTTCCCGGCGCCATTCGGTCCGAGTACAGCCACTTTCTCTCCTGCGCCGATATCAATATCGATACCCCTCAAAGCGAGAAAATCATTGAAGGTCCGTGTCAAACCTTTAACACTTATTATCGGCCCATCCGATAAAGCCGGTGCTTTAGTCACCATCCGAATTCTCCATCAGACCAGCCAGACGGGCTTTATATTCGTCGCGGAGTTCACGGTATTCTTTTTCATCGATAATTCCATTTTCATAATTATCATCGAGGTCAGCTATTATGTTAAGCAGTTCTTCCACATCATCACCGGTTTCTTTACGTTCCGCTATTACTCCTTTTCCGGTACGCAGGTAATATACGAGATATGCTGCGGCAATCAACAGTACGATAATGATAATTATCCAGAACGGGTTTATACCTGTTCCGGATGATGTGGACTCAGTTAATACCAGCGATAATTGCTGCCCGGGTGTTACGTTCATTGCAGTATAATGCTGGAATGATTCTCCCTGCGATTGAAATGGTTCGTTCTTTATCATGAGTTCTGAAGGAGTTATAGACACATTACCGTTAATGAGCAATTCCATATTGCCTATCGGATAGAATACATCCTGCAGGTATGTATATCTTCCTTCAGAATATTCGGTTATATACGAATAAGCCACTTCTTTAGTCCCGGGTTGGACCGGCATGGTATCGATAAAATCGCCTTGAGCTAATTGGACATAGGAATCCATCTGCCCGTCACCAATCTGCAGATTTTCTGCATCTCGAGGCAGCGACAGCCTTAATGTTTCTCTCTGCGAAGCATTTCCGGAATATGGGTCCCCTATGTACGTTCGGTCTGAGTTATTTAGAAACAGGTAGTATTCAGTTATGTATAAATAACCTACTTCTACGTATATAATGACATGTGATGACATGATGGAGATATTGTTATCACTTTCAATAGAATCAAACACAGGCAATTCGATGGTCAGATCAGCACTACCTTCAGCGAACTCCAGTTTCTTACTACCATATTCAACCGACTGGAACACGGTCTTTGCCTGATAGCTATATCCTGAGGTTGTATCAAGACCTTCGAACAGGAACATTCCGTTATCATCAGTCAGAGTTTCTCTGGTACCGGTTTCGATATCATCCAGGTATGTAAGCAGAGTCACTGTTTGCCCGGTGGTACTACTTCCGGATTCTGTACCATTAATTAAACGCCCTTCAATGACACCTTCAGCCTGGGCATTTACGGCAAAGGGAGATAAGGTCAGCAGGATGAGAAAAATACCCGTTACGGTTATCAGTCTAGCTTTCATCTTTATTTGCTGATAAATCTGCCCCGCACTGGGAACAGAAGCAACTTCCCTCCTTGTAACTCGCTCCGCATTTCGGGCATACAGCTTTATCTTTTTCTCTTATCTCACTCACTCGCCTTTCAATCTCGGAGTCGATATCACTCAGCTTTTTCCCGGCTTTCCTGGTCTTTTTAATTGCACCTCTTCCGGGCGGTGCTTTTGTAATTTCAGCGTAGGTAACGGCCGATTTACTGAAAAACGGATATATGATGTATGCGACAGTAATAATGATAATAACTAACGTAATGAATATAGTCATATTGCTACCTTGTTACCGTAGAATAAAGTTTCATCGATCATTCCGTATCCTGAGACTCCTCAGATTTATTATCCGGCCAGAAACATATTATACCACCCAGCATAAGGACTCCTCCGCCGATCCATATCCAGATAACGAGAGGATTCACACTTACACTAAACAATGATGCACCATCCTCATACCATCCTCCCAGTGCTATATACAAATCTCCGGCAAGAGACGAATGGATAGCGACTTCACTAACCGCCTGGTTATAGTTTGCATGGAATATTTTCTCTGGAGTCATCTCCGTAAGAAATTTCTCATTGCGGTATACATTTAGATTTGCCCGAACGATATCTTTATATCCTTCTTCATGTTCGGTCAGACCATTGAACTGGAGTGTATAACTCCCTATTTTCAGCGTATCTCCCATGTATAATATATCCGTTTTTTCGAAATCAAACAGAGATGAGCCGATAATTCCGAAGGCTACAAGGACCATTCCAAGATGAACGATATATGCTCCGTACCGGTTTTTGCTTATCCTGAATAGCGACAGGAACGAGTTGAGCGGATTCTCTCCTGTCGCTCGTTGACGTGAAAGCATGTTTCGGAACCAGGTCGACAAAATTGTGAAGAATACCAGAAAAGTGAAAAAGAAAGCTAGAAGCGACTTCCAGTCTTTGAACCAGAATACAAAGAAAAATATTGCGGCAATAGCTGAAATCACACCCGGCCATAGTAATTTTTTTAACAGACTCGATACCTTCGAAGTATTCCACCCGGTCAATGTGCAGATGCTGATAAGCAGAATAATCACAGAAAACAGAGGGCCGTTGACCTGATTAAAGAAAGACGGGCCAACCTCAATCTTGGTCCCTGCTATCGCCTCGGATAAGCCCGGGAATATGGTACCTATAAAGATAACGACCGTCGCCAGGACAAAAAGGATGTTTGCCAGCAGGAAAGTGCCTTCCCTGGACAGTAATGATTTCATATCAGATTCACTGCTTAATTCCCTGTTACGCAGGAGGATTAGACTCACCGAGGAGACTAAGAGTAAACCTAAAAATATTACAAAAAACACACCAATACCCGTTTCCGAATATGTATGTACCGATGAAAGGACACCGCTGCGGGTAAGGAACGTTCCGAAGATAACAAGTATGAATGCGAACAGGAGTAATGAGATGTTCCACTTTTTCATCATTCCCGCTCTTCTCTGGACCATAACGGAATGCAGGAATGCCGTTAATAATAGCCATGGCATCAGACCGGCATTTTCAACAGGGTCCCAACCCCAGTACCCGCCCCATCCCAGCTCTACGTAAGCCCACCATGCCCCGATAATGTTACCGACACCGAGAAACAGCCATGTAATAATCGCCCACCGTCTGATACCTGATATCCAGTTATAACCAAGTTTATTAGTAATCAATGCAGCTATTGCGTACGAAAAAGGAATCGTGCAGGTAACGTATCCTGCCAGGAGTAAAGGCGGATGAATAATCATCCCCGGGTTTTCAAGCAACGGATTCAAACCGATTCCATCGGCGGGTGTAAAACCCGAAGTGGAGAATGGATTGGAGACCGATGACAAGAGAATAATGAAAAAGGCAGTGCAGGTCATCGTTATTGCTGAAGCATATAGCTGAAGAGGAGTATCTTTCCTCCTCCCGAACGCAATGACCGCACATATAGAAAGAAGCCATGCCCAGAATAGTAATGAACCATCGGCCCCTGCCCAGAGAGCGCTGATGAGATAAGGGAATGACATGTCGCGACTGGTATAATTGGCTACGTATTCAATCTGGAAATTATGAGTGAGAATTGCATAGAGAAGGATGACGATAGCTAACGTAATAAGACCGGAAGTTGCGATCAAAGCATTCCGGGCACTCTGTGTAAATACAGGTTTATTTCTTTTTACACCGATAAAGAATGTAATTGCAGAGTAAAGTGCCGTGATAAGAGCAAGAAGCAGAGTGTAATATCCGACATCCGCCATGTGATACTATTCCTCTGCTACATACTTCGAAGGACATTTCACGGTTATGGTATGTGCTTTGAACGTACCGTCCTGTTCCATGGTACCTTCAACTACAGCGTCGTTATTTTCCTGGAAAGCATCCGGAATGATCCCGCTGTAAACAACAGGGATACTGTAATTATTATGAGTCAACACAAAATAAACCTGACGAGCGTCATCATTTTTCTGTACAGAACCGACTTCGACAGTGCCCTGTACTCTCACATTCTGTTCGGCTGTGAGGTTACTGTCCGTTAATAATTCGTCAACTGTATAGTAATAGGTAGACGAATTCTGAAAAGCTGTAAAACCGAGATATCCCAGAACTACTACCAGGATCAAACCACCTATAATGTATCTCTTTTTCTTAAACATACCAAAACCAAAGGAAAAAGCTATGTACCTGTCCTTTCGGGCTATATCCGAGCCGAATTAAGAATTGAAATCTCGACTGATATATTACTTGAGAGAAAACTAGTCTTGCTTTCTCCTAAATTTCTTAAACAAATCCGCTTTAACTGTACTGGAATTTCATGACTTAGCAGATGGTTAAAGTCACATTATGTATCTTATTATACCAACTATTCACGTGTGGGTAAAACATAAGCGAAGGGGAAGCCTGACCGGTCTCCCCTTTTAAACACCCCGAGTGTTAAGTATTTATTACTGAAAGAGACGGCATATGTTTATTCTCCCGCATTGTCTGTTTTTAAACGACGGGTTTTCTCAATCTGCCTTAATCTGGACTCTCCAATCCCAAAGTGATGGGCTATTTCATGCCATACGACCTGTTGTATCTCCTTTACTACTGAGTCACCGTTCTTACATTTTGCTTCGATTGGCTTCTGAAAGATGGTTATCCTGTCCGGTTGCACCATACCGTATCCCACACCACGCTTTGTAAGAGGGACACCTTCATAGAGTCCAAGTAATGTCTGACCTCGTCCGAGCCGGGCTTTATCAAGTTGATGCTGTGTGGGCCAGTCATCAACCAATACGGCAACGTTCTCCAAACTGGAGCGCAACTCTTCAGGGAGACTATCAACGGCTTTTACCACCAGTAATTCAAATTCTTCTCTGTTCATACTCTTTATTATTCCTGTACTATTCCTGTTCCCGTTTATAAGCTTTCTTTTCGGCAATATATTCATAATACAATATTCAAATGGTGAAGAACACAAAGTCATGTCGACTGTAACTTAAAAACCAGTTCGAATTCGAAAACTCATAAATTATATTCTACAGAAGAAAGGAAGAACAACAGAAAATATAAATACAGGACTATCAGTACTTTTTATGATAAATATCACATATTCTGGTACCGTAGAAAGGTATTATATTTGTATTTAGAAAAGTAATTACAGGAGTAATACAAATGAAAATTAGTGCGCGAAATGTCCTAAAAGGAACGGTAAAGCAGGTCACGACCGGAGCGGTAAACAACGAGATTATCGTAGAATTGCCAGGAGGTATTGAAATTACCTCCATCATAACCAAAGCGTCTTCGGAAAGACTGGAACTGGCTCCAGGAAAAGAAGCTTATGCCGTTATCAAGGCATCAAACGTTATGATAGCAACCGATTAGACCTGACTATCCCGGTATAATGTGTATTAGGCGGGTATTTCCTGAACTGGAATAGGGGATCATAAATTCTTCTATTTCTTCTTATATGTAGAAACTCTTGCGATTCTTTGTTATAATCGAGTTTAAGTTATCCTTTTTGCCGATACTGCTTTCTAAGGGGTATCCGTAGTTCGGAGCTAAGCCGGAGAGACTTATTTCGAATGTTGATCTGGATTGTACCGATACCCCTGAGAAAGCGTAACGAGTCTTGTTTTACCGGGCATTCTGCCCGATTGAGGTTACCGATGTATAGTGCTAAGAGAGGAGGTCTCTTATTTATCTTAGATAAGTCAAACAATCAATTTATTGACCATCGGCAACCCCAACCGAGTAGAATTCGGGAAACCGGCATAATAAGTAGAAAGGGCATCCCGGAAGGAGATGCCCTTTAAATATCTCAGCAAGCTTTCTCCTTTCCAAACATGGGAGGTACTATCGTTTCCGGTAATACCCTCGGTCTCGATTTTATCGAGACGCCGTCTGTAAGCCATATCCTTTCTAAAAAGATTTAGGTTTTACAGATCGGAGAATATTCAATTGTTAAATTACGAAATTCTAATAATCGCTATTAATGTACAACAAGAAGAATCCGCTTGTCAAGCCTGTCATAGGTGAACGGAATAACCTGTGCCGAACCGGTCTTGCAGGAATATAGACCGTACCACATTGTTAACAGATCACTTTTTAAGGGTGTTCACATCAAAGAGTCTGTCGAAACTTCTAGGGTGCCGAAGCGAAATTCCGCCACACCGGCGCTTTCTCGTCGCTGAAAGGAGATAGTGCCTGGTCCTGCACATGGTCGATTGAAAGATACTCCGGTGGCTTCACCAGATCGAAAATCATTGCCTTCTGTTCACATCCGAGGACGCAGAGACCGCATCCCATACACTTTTCTTCGTCGACAAAGGCCTTGAGTTTTTTAGACCCGGGCACTTTCTTCATCTCGATGGCACCGAAGAAACAACGCTCAATACACGTCTGACAACTGGCACACAAATCACTATCTACTCTGGCCCGGTAGCGGCTTGGATTTCGCAACTGATAAGCAACACCGTTACGTATAGTTGCTCCCATAACATTACAGCAACAATCACAGCAATGGCAGAGTACTCCTCCATTCCTCTTACTTATCCCGCCACTCTTGAGAAGTCCAGCTCTTTCAGCCTCGTCTGAGATGGCTATAGCTTCCTCCAGGGATATAACTTTCAGGCTGGATGACTGGTTGAGGTTAAATTCCGCATATTTGCCGAACTCAAAGCAATTATTTACCGGTCTATCGCACCTGTGTGCTCTTACACGGCAGTCGCAATGACTGACAGTCATTATCTCCTGGCTCGCCTTCATTCGCAGCATCGCATGAATATCTTCTTCCGGCAGAATATCCTCCGGCTTGATGTTGGGGTTGGAGTCGATCGCTAACCGGGCCGGGATTATCCTGGACATCGCACCACCTACCGGGACTTCTTGAGCCACCTTTATACTGCGGGTAATCATCTTCTCTTCTACTTCCGGCATAAAATCATCCCAGGCTTTCCAGAATCCTTCCGGTATATCTTCTTCCTTGGCTTTGGCGATACGGGCGAAAAAGCCATGCATCGCCATGTGAAACAGGTATTCATCATGTCTATTGAACAGCAGCCTTCTGCGTTTTAAGTCCGTAAGCTTCTCAGAGAGGACTTTCTCATCCATATTCAGCCTTTTCGCTACCTGTTCGCAGGTTGTGGGTTCGAGGAACTCAAGCAGTAGTTCTCCTTCTTCAGGTTTGAAAAGTATCTTCAAATACTTGATGAGATTCCGGGATCCCGGATATTCGAATATTTCGGCTACCTTTTCATATATATCATTTTCCGCCATTATGTACCTCTTTCCGTATTAGTTTCCTCAAATCACGCATCTCCCGGGCAAACCGGCGTCTTATTTACTTAATCTACCGGTATTTGTGTGAACCTGTACAATTCAGTGTGAATAAAAGATTATAGGCCATATAAGAAAAGAAAAACAAGCTTCTTTAAAGAAGACGG
>CAZBQL010000072.1:0-3330 GCA_964493985.1 uncultured Dehalococcoidales bacterium | reverse complement strand
AAATATTGATAAATCAGTGAAGAAGAGAATATAATGAGTTTCGACCGCGTAGTGCCAGGCACTATCAGCCACCAGACCCTGAAGATATATTAGTCGATACTACGGTAGCGTCACTGTGATCAGGGCAACCTGGCAAACTGCAATAATTAGGATATTTTAAGAATATCATTTTGGGAGGTGTTAAAAATGGATAAGATCCCTAAACAGTTCAATCCGTTTATACAAACGCACGCTAAAGATAACTGGTACGGTTACACCAGTCCGCGAATGGTTTTCTTTAATTCCGACGATATAATTCCGGATGTCCCGTTTGGAACGGGCTTCCTTGTCGCCAATAAAGTTGGAACTATGGATATTCCGCATATCCATGACGGGGCGTATAATTTCTTCGTTTTCACCGGCGCTGAACTTGACAGGATATTTGAGGCTGAATTTGAAATCGGTTTTTGTATAGGTGACTCCGCAGAATCTATGGAAATATACCATATCACGAAGCCATCTATCGTGTCTGCTCCTCCCGGCGTGTGGCACAGTCCGGTGTATTTCAAAAAGGTTGTCAGGGGCCTGAATACTATGCTCACCTATGTTGGTACAACTACGGGAAGAGTTTACAGCCGCCTTGATGAAAACGGAAAAGAGGAATGGTTCTACGAGAAAGAAAACTCAAGACCCTGTGTAAAAGATCCGACAAAATTATGCACTTTCTGCGGACTTTGCTTCACCGATCCCAATCAGGCAGACGAGGATGTCCGCAAGTATATGGAGCCTTTTTACAAAAACGCTTCGACTGTTGGAAAGTATAAAGACTGTATCGTGGAACTGAGGAAAGATTACCACAAACTCGGAGATGCGGTAATGAATCCCAGGTGTGTTTTTAAAGGCAACCCAGATATGCCTGGTACCGGGTACCAGTTCAGTTTTAACATCATTACGGCGCCATGCAAGCTTGGAGATGACGAGCCGATGAGCAACGGACAGATAGCGGAATTTCTGTGGTTTTCCGGAACGGACGTCGTCGAACCGTGGGATAGCTTTGACGCTGAGATAGAAGTAATGCTTGGAGAAGACCCCGACCATATGAAAGCGGCAAATTTCGACAAGCCCGGGGTCATAGCTGTTCCCCCCGGAATGTGGCGTGGCGCGGTAACCGTTAAGAGACTCGGAAAACCTGTCTGTTTCATTCCATATTATATGCAGGATAAAAAACGATACAAAATCACGCGGGAGGTAGTTAACGGAGAATCCCTGCTTGTCTACAATGACGAGTCCACTATCAAAAATCCTACCCCCGGTGACGAGTTGTATCTGCAAATCAAGCGGTAAGAAGCAATTAAGTTAAAACGAACTGAATAAGCCCGAAACTGATTTAGTTGAATCGCGAAAGTAATAACATTAGGGTATCTGGAGGCTGGGGAAAATTGAATTACATCTGAAACAACAATGTGTTATATTTAATATCACCCAGTCAATAATACGTCTCGATAGTCGTTCGAATAGTGAATCTTCGTCACTTGACCATAAAATGCCCTCTGTGATATTTTATTTGCTACATTGCCGGGATGTTCACTACAGGGTGCCCGGCGAGATATTCGTTTAGTAAAACTAACACTCAGGAGGTTTAATTTTGTGAGTAAAGTAATGCCAATGAAAGAAGCTGTCTCTAAGTATGTGAAGAGCGGCGACCTGCTGTTTATCTCCGGAGCGCAGCACGGGGCGCCGGCGGCTGCGGTTGCCGAGATAATACGGCAGAAAATCGATCACCTGGGGGTGATTACCTGTCTTACGAATACCAATAGCCTGATCGGGGAAGGGCTGGTCGATAGGCTGATCACGGGATACAACATGTTCAACGAAAAGCGTTCTTACGCGCTTCAAAAAGCCAGGGAGAACAATAAGTTCCCGGTTGTCGAAGAGTCCTCTCACTATGGGATTTCTCTTATGCTGTACGCCGGCTACATGGGTATCCCGTTCATGCCGACCAGGAGCCTGGTTGGTGCCGACATGGCAGTCTATAACAGCGATAATATCAAGTCGATCGAGTGTCCGTTCACGCATACCCAGATAGGACTTGTAAGGGCGGTCGTACCGGATATCGGTATCATACATGTGCAGAGGGCCGATGCTGACGGCAATGCCCAAAAATGGGGTACGCTTGGTATTGACCTGGAAGGCATCAATGCCAGCAGGAAAATAATCGTCACGACCGAAGAAATAGTCGATTCCGAGGTGATACGGCGGGACCCGAATCGCACTATTGTGCCGGGCTTCAGGGTCAGTGCGGTAGTGGAACAGCCGTTCGGAGCTTATCCCAGCCACCTGGCCGGTTGCTATGGTGACGGGCCAATGGTCTTCGGCACCATGATGGGGGGAAAAGAAGCTTACGAGGCAAACCTGCAGGAAACCGTGTACGGCGTAAAAGACTGGAACGAGTACCTGGAGAACCTGAAGAAACAGCACGGTGCGGATTTTTTCGACAAGCTCAGATTGAAAAATCCTGCTATGAGCGAGCCTGTTACCAGTGGCTACGAGTTAATCGGAGGTAATGAATAATGACACAGGACGATAAGAAGAGCTATTCCGCAAATATTCAGATGGTGGTCTCTGCAGCCCGGGAGATTAAGGATAATGATACTGTATACGTGGGCGTCGGCCTTCCGATGCAGGCGGCATTGCTTGCGAAAAATTCCCATGCACCGAATTGTGTCATTGTTATTGAAAACGGCATCGTCCGGTCCAATCTTTTCCCGATACCGGCGGCAACAGATACTCTCGGTTCACAGGCCTTCGCTGACCAGCTCAGCGGTCTGTTCCATGTTATGAGCCTGGGGCAAGCCGGACATCTCAACACGGGATTCCTTGGAGCCGGGCAGATTGACCGCTTCGGTAACCTGAACGATACCTGTGTTGGTGATTACCGGAATCCAATCCACCGGTGGCCGGGGAGTGGCGGCGGCAATGATGTCATGAGCTGGTGCTCCCGGACCATCGTCATACTGGAACAGGACAAGCGAAGGTTCCTGGAAAAAGTAGATTTTATCACCTGTCCAGGATATCTCGACGGCAAGCCAGGCCGGCGGGAAGAGATAGGACTGCGACCAAATACCGGACCAGCGGCGGTAATCACAAACCTGGGAGTATACGGGTTTGAAGACAGGGAAATGGTGCTGAAATCGGTCCATACCGATATTGGCGTGACGCTGGAAAAAATAAAGGAAGAAACAAGCTGGGACCTGAAGATTTCACCTGATCTCAAAGATACCGAACCTCCGAATGGTGAAGAACTACAGATATACCATGAGAAAATCGAATGGGTTATGGCAGCTCGGGCCA
>CAZBQL010000071.1:14611-16492 GCA_964493985.1 uncultured Dehalococcoidales bacterium | reverse complement strand
CTACAGTTCGCCTGTTGACGGCGAAATTCGCAATGACACTGGCGAATACTAGTACAGCACCCGTTCGTCGCCGACACGGCGGGTTATCTTTTTTTCATCGAGGTACTCAAGCAAAGCCAGGACATACTTGCGGCTGGTGTTAAACATATCGCGGACCTCGGCGACGCTGACATTGCCCTTTTCCTTTATATGGGCAGTCACCTTCTCCACCATTTCATTATAGGCCTTAGCAGAGAATACCACTGAAGAATGTACTTTTACGACCTGCTGACGGTCTATCAATAGATTGAGCAGGTCAGGCTCGGGAACGAGATCGCCGGGCGGTGAATACGGGTTCTTTTTCAGTGATTCAAGGAAGGCATCTATCTTTGCCTGCTGTGCCGGGTTGAGAGTAACTTTATGTGAAGTTAACCGTACTGCCGTGCCTTCTTCGACCACGACACCGTCATTTGACAGCTTCTGCCATATCGCCGGGGCGTACTTCCCCAGTTTCAACCGACTGCCGAGTTCGGCTTTCGGCATTCCCGGCCTGGTAGGAAATTTCTTATGATAGTCCCGGAGAGAATCCGTTGCCTGCCGTATCAGGTTCTGCCAGCCGGGTGCGGTATAAAGAAGACGCTGATTACCCTGGCCGATAGCGGTAAGTCTGCCCTCCTCTATCAACGATTCCACGGCGGGTCGCGCTTCGGAATCAGGAAGGTCGCTCTGTGAGACCAGTGCCGGAAATTCCATCGGCTGTCTGTTTTCCAGTAACGCCTCTATCACTTCATCAACAGCACCGGCTTCTTTAACCTCCAGTCCCTGTATGACAGACTCACGGTGACGTCGGAGTCGTTTTGTGTGAGAGTCCACAATTCTCCCGCCACCAAGCGTGTCCATCGGAGACCTGATGATAAAGTGGTCGCCTTTCACCACGGCTACCGGATCGGTCAATACAAGCTGTATCAACGCAGTATCGCCCGGTTCCAGCCTGTCTCTATCAAGGAATCGGACTTTTGCCATAGTCTCGGCAGCGCCCGAGTGAAAACTGACGGTCGCATTATGAGATAACGGGCGGCGCAGGTGAGGGAGTAAACGAAGTCGGGCGCTGAGCATGGTCGTGGCAGTAAGCCAGCCGGGTGTGGTAAGAACGTCACCGCGTGAAATCTCGGACGTTGCCACACCCACCAGGTTGACCGCCACGCGGTTTCCCAGTTCCGCCCGTTCTACTCGTGTCTTGTGAGACTGCAGCCCCCTGATTCTCGACTTCAGGCCCGCTGGTACTATCTCCACATCCTGACCGACCGATAAAGAACTGTCGATAAGCGTCCCGGTAATCACTGTACCTGAGCCGGATATGGTGAATACCCTGTCTATCGGAAGTCTCGGCCTGCCGGTATCTTTACGCGGTTCGGTCGATTGAAGCTGTTCGTCGATCGCCTGTACCAGTTCTTCCAGGCCTTCACCGGATATCGCCGAGACAGGAATTATCGGAGCACCGGCAAGGCTCGTGCCACTTAATAATTCTTCCACGTCCAGACGGACTAATTCCAGCCATTCGTCATCGACCAAATCTTTCTTGGTAATCGCTACGACACCTTTTTTAATCTCAAGGAGGTCGATAATCGCCAGGTGTTCCCTGGTCTGGGGCATCACGCTTTCATTGGCGGCAACGATAAGGAGGGCAAGGTCGATACCTCCGACCCCCGCCAGCATATTCTTGATAAATTTCTCATGGCCGGGTACGTCGACGATCCCCACTTCCTGCCCTGAAGGCAGTTTCAGCCAGGCAAAACCAAGATCGATAGTCATACCCCGTTCTTGCTCTTCACGCAGGCGGTCCGGGTTAATGCCGGTCAACGCATTTATCAGGACCGATTTACCATGGTCGATATGTCCGGC
>CAZBQL010000071.1:0-14511 GCA_964493985.1 uncultured Dehalococcoidales bacterium | reverse complement strand
TAATGCCGGTCAACGCATTTATCAGGACCGATTTACCATGGTCGATATGTCCGGCTGTGCCAAGTACAAACATTCGCCTTTTCCTATTTGAATATTACTGAGAGAAGATATTAAATCCCTCACACTCTCGCTTTACGAAAGGGACACTAGCAGCAGATTTGTGTCGACCTCCATCTAACTCTATAACGAGCTTTGCCCTCAGGCAATAGAAATCCACAATGTATTCATCTATAGGCTTCTGTCGGTAGAATTATACCTCTTTAATTGCTTCAATCTAATCCCGGACCAGAGAATCGTTTCAGGATATGTCATATTTTTTCTCAAGTTCCTGGCTAAGTTGATGTTTTTCTTGTTATATTGAAGCATTTTACTTGTGAAGCCTTTATTTTAAATCCTACTCACGTTCCTTATACAAGGGGAGGATTATCTTTACTCATTTTACAAAAATTTATTTAAATTCCTTAAAGGGGACCTATACATGGCTACTAATGATGGAACAACCGGGTACCCGTGAACACCATCACCATTCCGTATTCATTGCAGGCCTCGATCACCTCGTCGTCACGGATGGAATTACCGGGCTGGACGATATATTTCACGCCGCTCTGGTAGGCGCGGTCAACCGTATCGCGGAAAGGCATAAAGGCATCCGAACTCAGAACCACTCCGGTAAACTTGCCCAGCCATTCCTCCCTCTCTTCAAGTGTAAGCTGGGGAGGTACCTCTTCAAGAGCCTCTTCCAGTATCGTACGCTGCACGGGGGTGAGTCTCTCCAGCAGATAAAGGTCTATTACGTTATTTTTCACCGGTCTTCCGATTCCCTGTTTCCACTTCAATCCAAGGACGGTTGGATGCTGGCGGAGCATCCAGCGGTCGGCCTTATCTCCGGCTATCCGGGCACAGTGAATGCGCGACTGCTGGCCGGCACCGACGCCGATTGCCTGCCCGTCCACGGCGAAACCTATGGTATTCGACTGAGTATACTTTATGGTGGTGGTGGCGACGATCAAGTCACGTACTGCTGATTCAGGAAGCTCCTTATTCGCGGTAACAATATTAGTCATCATATCCGGGCTAATCTCCAGGTCGTTCCGCTTCTGCTCGAACGAAACACCGAAAACTTCCCTTATCTCGATTTCTTTCGGAACGTAATTCTTGTCTATCTCTATGACATTGTATTTACCGCTCTTTTTCTTTTTCAGAATATCAAGGGCTTCGGCATCATAACCCGGAGCGATGACTCCATCAGATACCTCTCGTGAAATAATCCTGGCGGTAGGAACGTCCACAATATCACTCAGGGCTGCCCAGTCACCATATGATGAAACACGGTCGGCGCCCCTCGCCCTGGCATATGCGGCAGATAAAGGAGACATCTCCATATCCTCGACAAAATAGGACTTTTTCAGAACATCATTTAGAGGTATGCCCACCGCCGCACCCGCCGGACTGACGTGCTTGAAGGATGCCGCTGCCGGCATGTTTAGCTGAGCTTTCAGTTCCTTGACCAGTTGCCATGAGTTGAGCGCGTCAAGCATATTGATGTATCCCGGCGAGCCGCTCAACACATTGAAAGGCAGTTTGCCTTCCTTTATGAACAGGCGGGCAGGTTTCTGGTGAGGATTGAAGCCATACCTCAGGGCTATTTCGGATTCACTCATCACATGACCTTCCTTTCAGGTAATTATTACTTGTCCGTCCCGACCGTGCGGAGAATATTTATTACAATCTCATCTTGTTCAGGCAATACCGAACGCGGGTCGAGAAGCAGGACATCTTCGTTAATCCGCCCTATCACCGGTATCTCTTTACTGTTCCTGAGCTTCCTGGCAAGCGCCTGCACCCGGGAAGCACTCATGGTTCCATTACAGCCTATCGCTACCAGGCGGGTAGGAAGGGTACTTCCAGGCAGACTGCCGCCGCCAACCATACTCTCACCGTCGATCACTTCCGCTTGTTTCCCGAAAGTTTCCGCCCAGGCAATAGCACGTGAACCGATCTCATCGGGTGAAGCGGCTATCATCCTCCAAATCGGGATTTTCTCCACGGCTTCCCCTCGCAGATAATGTAAAAGTGTCGCAGCAAGGCCGGCTATCCGTGTTTTATCAGTTCTGACCGCCCTTGCCAGGGGGTGTTTTTTAAGTTTATCTACCAGTTTCTTTTTACCGACTATGATTCCAGCCTGCGGCCCCCCAAGCAGTTTATCGCCTGAGAAGCAGGCCAGTCCGACACCGGCTGAAACACTCTGCTGTACCATAGGTTCCGGTGCAAGCCCGTATTCGGAAGTATCCAGGAAACAGCCACTTCCCAGGTCATCCAGGACAGGCAGGTCCGCCTGCTTGCCAAGGTCAGTTATTTCTTCCAGTGTTACCGTGTGTGTAAATCCAATCACCTGGAAATTACTGGAATGCACTCTCATTAAGGCGGCTGTAGATGGGGTGATAGCTTCCTTGAAATCGTCGATATAGGTTCGATTTGTAGTACCTACCTCAACCAGCCTGGCACCGCTCTGTCGCATCACGTCGGGGATACGGAAGCTGCCGCCTATTTCCACCGCTTCGCCACGCGAAACAATAACTTCTTTTCTCTTCGCTATCGCCGAAAGGGCAAGCAGCACCGCCGAAGCATTATTGTTCACCACCATTCCGGCTTCGGCTCCGCTTAACCGGCAGAGTAAGTTTTCGATATGCACATTGCGTGACCCGCGTTTGCCGGTCGGAAGGTCGAATTCAAGGTTTGAATAGTCACGCGAAACCGTATCCATCGCCGCGATGGTTTCTTTGCTTAGTGGAGCGCGTCCAAGGTTGGTGTGAATGACAATCCCTGTAGCATTGATGACAGGCCTGAGAACCGGATTTTCCAGTCTGTCCAGTTGGGCGGATACGGACTGCACGATATCATCCAGCGAAGGAGATGGGTTTCCAGAGGATATTATTTCACGTGCTTTTTCAAGCTGCTCCCTGACCAGATTTACCAGCAGATCATGGGGATACCTGGCGGCAAGCCTGGCGATCCGCTCATCGGAGATTACCGTATCCACACCGGGAAGTCTGCGGAACTCGTTTTCCATCATCACCCCCGGCTTATTTTATCATATAGAAACACGGGTTGATAAGAAAACCGGATAATATCCCCAGTCATCCACCAATTTGTCATTCCTACCCCTTTGTAATTCTCGTCCCCTTTGTCATTCCCGCGAAGGCGGGAATCCAGAAAACCTTTGACATTACACTCCCAATGGTCTATTGTTCAAAGCACTAAACTCTCTTATGAAAGAAAGGAGAAAGCAGTAATGGCTGAACTCAAGTATGACAAGTATGTTATAAAGGATATCGTCAAAGAAAACCAGTGGGGTGGACAGGGGATCGGTCTGGGCGGAGTCCCTGACGGAATCGTTCCGTCAAACGCCAAAATGAACCTGGGTATTACCGTTGTCAGGAAACCGTACATGTTCCATGAACCTACCCACAAGCACATGTTTACCGAGTATTTCTTCTTCCTCGGTTCTAATCCAATGGACATGAATGATTTCAATGCTCAAGCGGAATATTCCTTCGGGGCTGAACACGAAAAACACGTCATCACCGAACCGACAATCGTGGTAGCCGCGCCGGGTGTCTATCACTGTCCTTTGAACTATGCGAAGGTTGATAAACCGTTCTACTGCCTCGAAGCATTCATGACCTCCGAGTACGGAGGAGTCGACCTGGGCGAAGACTTGACCGAGATTCGAGTCGAAGAAAAGAGTTACGACCGGTATTTTACGAAAGGAATCGTGAGGTCCAACAAGTGGGGCGGAGAAGGAGTCGGACTGGGGCAGGTACCGGCACACCTTATACCGGCAGCCGCCAGGATTAACCTGGGAATATCTGTGGTAAGAACGCCTTACATGTTCCATGAGCCGACTCACAAGCATCATTTCACCGAGTTCTTTTTCTTCTTCGGATCGAATCCCGATGATATGAACGAGTTCGAAGCCGAGGTGGAGTTCTATATCGGCGAGGAAGGCGAAAAGCACGTTATCACGGAACCGACTATCGTCGTGATGCCACCGGGAATCTATCACTGTCCCCTGAATTACGCCAAGGTAGACAAGCCTTTCTATTGCCTGGAAGCCTTCATGACACCGGAATATTCGGGAACTGATTTGAAGAAGTAAAAATATAAACTATGGAGATACAGAAAGCCGATCATATAATCGGCTTTCTCATTATTACTCTGTGTTTTTATCAACCGTTATATCTCAAATCTCTCCTTTGAAACAGGTATATCGAGAGTATAAAGAATACAACCGCCATAATACCGAGTACCGCAACATGGCCCAGGTTCAGACCGTTTATCACCGGTTCGCTTCCCGAATAGTAGTAATACAGCGACCATTTGGCATAACCGGCCAGATTATCGCTTAACGGCAGAAATGACGCAGTGATATAAGAGACCAGGACAAGTCCGATACTCCCGAAGGAAGCAATCTTACCCTGGCCGGTGGCCGCGGCAAGACCAAGCGACAGCATTCCGAAGGCAAGTCCCAGGAGTATCGCCAGCAGGCAGGCGGCAGCAATATTGCCCATGTTCATATTCAGTCCGCCGAACAGAGAACCAGCCGCCACACCAAGAAAGGTGGCTACACCGGCAACTACACAGCAGATAACCATCGCCAGTGATTTTTCTATCACTATCTTTGACCGTTTTACCGGGTTGGCAAGAAGCAGCCCCATCGTGTTTTTAGATTCTTCTCCGGCAAGGGCACGTGTTCCCACCGCGATACCGACGATAAGAGTCGCCGCCGGAGCCATCAAACTGAATATTTCAAGCTGAAAAAAGCCCGCCGGTGTACTGAAATCACCGCCGCCGAACGCTGCGAAGATGGTATTCAATTCCGGGTATGATTCAATCAACCGCGCCATCGTTTCTATCGGCATGAAATCATAAAGTAGACCTATCATTATGCTCGAAAGTAACATGACGTACCCGATAATAATAAGCAGACCCTGGTGCTCGGAGAATGTCTTTATCCATATCCGCGAAACCCGTGTGGAACCGGCCAGTCTGCTGATAACCTTCCGGGTCAGGGGATAATTTCGCAGCCTGTCCATAAGGGTAACTCCGACATTCCGACTTTTCAGGTCGCGTCGGTTTAGCCCGATGATGGCGATAATAAAGAAGACAGCAATGCACCCGGACAAAATACCTATATGCCCCCAGCTAACACCGTTCAGTAACGGTTCGCTGCTGTTCAGGTAATACCAGGGGAATATTTTCGCCAGGTCTTCCCAGCCTTCGATAAGCGGGAGAAGTCCGGTGGCAAATATGGACACAATCATGACACCTGTCGTAATCCCGGCAGCCATTCCCCTGTTTCCCGTCCATGCGCCAATCGCCAGGGCGAGAAAACCGTGAAACAGGACGATAGCCAGTAAATGAACACAAAGAGCCGCAACATGCATTCCCTCGATACTTACATCCAGCATGGCGGTCATGAGATGTGAAGCTCCCCATAACCCGGCAACGCTTATCACCATCATCAGAGTAATAGCCAGAGTTTTTGAAATAAGTACATTATTGCGGCTTTTCGGGTTACCCAGGAGCAGGCCGATGGTACCGTTACTTTCTTCACTGGCAATGGAACCGGAACCGAATGCAATCATCATTCCCGTCAGTGCCCATGAACCCACTCCCGCCAGATACACACTGATAGCTAGACTGGCTGCATCGGCGAGAGGAGGAATGCCCATGATCGTTTTCATTACGTCCGGCATTTCCTGGTAGATATTTACGTCGAAGTTCCGGTACACCGAGATAGCGAAAAGCAGCATTAAGACAAGACTGACAAAGGCTATTGTGGAACCAATCCAGTGATCACGGATAGACTTGGTAAAAACGTTTGCCAGCATTATGCCGCTACCTCTTCTCCGCGGTAGTAGGTCAGGAATATTTCTTCAAGATCGGCTTCCTGAGTACGGATATCCAGCAGTTCATATTTATCCATGACCACGCGGAGCATTTCCTCCATCTTACCTTCATAAGAAAGGATTGCCCGCGTACCATCTATCGATATATCACGGGCGCCAGGTATCGCTTCGAATACACTCTGTTCCACCTGCTCTTCGAAATCCAGCTCGATTCTCCGCAGTGCCTTCGATCGTAGCTGGGATACAAATTCAACCGCAGCCAGAACACCCTCGCGAATGATACCGACACGGTCGGCAACGTGCTGGACTTCGGAAAGGGTATGACTGGATAAAAACACGCAGCACCCATGTCGTGAAGACTCGCGAAGCATAGACTGAAATTCACGCTGGATAAGCGGATCAAGCCCGGAGCTGGGTTCGTCCAGGATAAGTACGTCCGGCTTGTTCATGAATGCCTGGATAAGCCCGACCTTCTGCCGGTTACCCGATGACAGGTCACCGACTTTCTTTGACAGGTCCGCTTTTAGTCTATCGGCCAATTCATCAACATACTTCCAATCGACACCACCTCTTAGATTTGCAAAATAAGTAAGTGTATCTCTACCGGTAAGATTGGGATACATGGCAAGGTCGCCGGGAAGATATCCGATGTGTTTTCGTATCTCGACCGATTTCTTATGGGTATCCAGGCCAAGGATAGAGGCTTTTCCCGAGGTAGGGCGGATCTCATCGAGTAATGTCCGGATGGTGGTGGTTTTACCGGCACCGTTCGGTCCGAGAAAACCGAATATTTCTCCAGCCGGTATGTCCAGGTCCAGGTCGATTAAAGCCTTTACATCACTGTAATGCTTGGTTAGATTTTCCGTGTGGATTACCGATTGTTCTGCCATTCGTTTTCTTTCCTTTCCTGTTTACCCATAATTCCATATAAAAAGATAGGCGTTAATTCACGCAGTAGTTTTGAAGTGTACTCGGGATCCGTCGTCATTTCGGCTTCAGCTTGTAGTCCTCGCCTTATGATTTCCGTATAGCGCAGGATAGTCTCGGTGGAAAGCTCAGGGTCGATATATCCCTGTTCTTTGCCTTCAGTATAAAAGTCATTTACACACTTTATTAGTTCCACCATGTATTCTTTTTCAAAATATTCTTTTGTCCGGGGGTCTATATCCGATGTCGCCGCCATCAGGAATTCGCCGTGCATCTTCCCTGCCAGGTCCGATTTGAAAGACATTACTTCCTGTAGTTTTTCTTCAAAAGGCATCTCCGAATGTAACACCTGCTTGTATGCTTCCAGTGTCCTGGTAAACCATTCGATAATAACTTCACGAAGCAATGCGTCTTTGCTTCCGAACTGGTTATATACAGTAGCGGAGGTAACGCCGGCTTTTTGAGCTACATCACTCACAGAAACCTTTTTTATGCCCTGCAACAGGAAGAGTTCCGTTGCCGACCGGATAATACTGCTCCTGTTTTTTTCAGCCCTGTTTTGCCTGCCTGTCATTTCTTTCCTCTTATTTACCAACCATATAATTTGTAGTAATTAGATATATTATATACATTTTATATAATATATCAAGTATGTGTTTTTATTAAGCAGTATCATAGTTATACTCAAATCCTGACGAAAAAATGAAAAAAACGTACAACAACACACATTCACGTTGGACTTTAATAACCGCTTACATTTGAGCAACCAGGTCTTTTACATAGTGAAGCTAAACATCATTCGTCTTTTCAGACTTTGAGAGTTGAGGTTGTAGGTCTATCCTGCTGTGAAAATTGTGTTTAGAGGACTTCCATCAACCTGGTCTGTGCGATCAGGGCGGCCCCTAACGCTCCGGTTTCCTGCGGCTCTGCCGGAATATAACACTTAATATTACCCAGTTCCTCGAGTACTTTTTGAACTCCGATATTCTTCGCTACTCCTCCGGTAAACGCCGTGTCCTGGTCGAGTCGTATACCTGAAGACATTATCAGAATTCTACTCGCCATAGCCCTGTGAATACCGGCAATTAAGTCTTCAACTGCTTTTCCCCGGGCACGGAGAGATATCACTTCTGTCTCTGCAAAGACAGTACAGGTACTGCTTATAGTACAGGGGTTTTTGCTGGCTAACGCTGCAGGACCCATCTCGCTGAGTTCCAGACCGAGGACATTCGCCATAACCTCGAGGAATCTGCCAGTTCCCGCCGCACATTTATCATTCATTACGAAGTTTATTACTTTCCCCTCACCATTGATTCTTATCACCTTGCTGTCCTGGGCACCGATGTCAATAATGGTCTTAATATGTGGCATTAAGAAATGGATCCCGCTGGCGTGACATATAATTTCGGTTGTCGAGTAATCGGCAAACGAAGCTGCATCACGACCATATCCGGTAGAAACTACGTACTCCAATTCACCAATGGATAGTCCCGTGCCATCTAAGGCCATATCAGTTACTTCCTCGACCGCCCTGATGACGTTACCACCAACCGGAACGACTGCGCTTGTTACTATATTGTCATTTTCCAGAATTACGATCTTGGCTGTACCAGCACCGATGTCTATCCCTGCAACCGGCATAACTATCCTGTCCTTTCTCTCGCTGTTTTATTGTTCTTGACTATCTCAGCGAACGTTTCCAGCCTGGTCCTCATCTGCTGGGAAGTGTAGCTCCGAAAGTCACAATAGTCTCCTTCTAAGAGCAAAACCGGGATATCCAGTTCCTCTTCGATAACCTCTTTTGCCTTGATGGGGAATATACTGTACTGGCGACAGGAGTAATGACGGAAGAGGATTACACCCTCCACATTTGAGTATCTGATTGAGTCTTTCAATTGAAGTATATAGGCCAGGCTGGAATAATTAGCACCTCTGCTCTGCATATGTGAGAGAGCCACATCATCCCAGAGATCTACGTAAGGCGGACGTTCCGGTCTTTCCATCCTTCCACCTGAGGTAGGACCTACCGCCAGTCCGAGTTCGCTGATTATAGCCACAATAGAAGGATCGTGAGATACCATCGAAAGCATCACGCGTGGTGTTCCTTTCTCTATCACGCCTTTTCCGGCAGCAACCCTGTTCTTTATTTCTTCCAGAAGTATATTAAGTGCTCCCGGCCCTTCTTTCAGCCCTCTTCCCACGGAGCCCAGCGAGAGAGCAAGAAAAGAGTCGGTCTGGCTGAGTGGCATGGGGTCATACTCACGTAATTGCTGTATCTCATGGGCTATAAGATACAGCTTTTCAGTAACACTTACAGCATCGGTAACTTCATCGTCAGGTAACTGGTGCCCGGTAACTTTGCAATACATATTCACTGCGTTTCTCATCTCCGTTGAGAAATACTTGATCTTTCGAGGATTTATATCGTCCGGCCATCTCTCGCCTTTTTCATCTATTAAATTATCTACGTAAGCTACCGGTGTACCGTAGAATTCACTTATAAGCTGATCACATGCCGGTGTTAAATCGCACAAGAAACAGGATGGGATGAGCAGGTCTGGTTCAGGAATTATCCCTTTTACCATTGCTCCCAGGCGTGTCTGTAAATATGAGCAAAATGCCGTGCCGGGTGCCAGCCCGTTTTTTTCCGCTGTTTCCAGAACAGGATTAATCATGTCGAACATAAGGTTCAGGGTATTACTCAGGACAATGTCCGGAGAGGCACAGTAAATATCATCCGAGGTTAAAGCTAACGCTGCGACTATTTGAGGTATGGGTGGATAACTAACATAAATCACAGATTTCCCTTCTTCTTTTGCCAGGACCATATCGACAAGCTCTTTTATCCATATCCCCAGTACCTTCCTCATACCGAGTAGTTCTACGTCGATATACTTATTAATTCTTACTTTAGCTCTGTCTACATCCTCATCTTCTATCCCCAAGATGTTGAACGCTTTCTCTATCCTTGGTCTTTCTTTCTCAACATCTTCAGGTCCAAAGCCACATAGATTGAAAAACGTAGAATCCATATCACTGCTCCTTTCGAATCATGTTAACGAAAGTCTCGATTCGTGTCCGGAAGCTGCCCGTTTCGGCGCTGTCATAATCAGAGCTAAGGCTCAACACCGGTATTCCAAGCTTCTCCAACCTCCTTCGAAGAATGTACCCTTCGACATCATACGATTCACGATACATCAACGTATACCAGACAACGGCATCCGCTTTAAATTCTCGCAGGAGGTTTATCAAGTAACTTATCCTTTCCTCTGCTGCTCCCCTGAAAAATGCATCAGGAATTCTATGAGTAAAATAGCTGTCAGCCAGAGACCTTATTATGTCGTTTTCAACAGCTACAGGTTGCCGATAATTTCTCAGCCCTTCAGAGAATTCTTCCATGACCAACGATGCTCCGGCCATCTCCAGCAGCTCCACTACTTTTGAATCTCCCAACGCCATCGTAGAGCCTGCCAGTAACACGCGTGGTTTCGGAGAACCAGAGGATTTTTTATTCTGCAGGCGTTTTTTAAGCGTTTGCAGGTTATCCACCAATAAATATCTATCGGTATAAAAAGTGCTGTGGTTTAGCTCAATGAATTCTTTACCACTGATGAGCGGAGGGTCATTGCTTCTCATCAAGCTTATTTCCATGAGAAGATTCCGTATCTTATTTGCTACGCGAATCTCTTCCCTGAGTCTTGATTCTGTGATTTCAGTGCCGGTGAACTGTTCCAGGTATTCTTTGAGTGCTCGTAGCCCTCCAAGATAATATTCGTACCCATGTTTGGCTTTGATATGGGGAACGCCGAAACGGTAGACTTCTACGTCAGTGAAGAAATCCCATGAATCCGCTATCGCCCTCACATGATTATCCGTGATCGGTACGATGAGTAGGTCCAGCATCTGGTAGAGGGATTCTTCATTTAACACTCTATAGCCTATCTGTGCTCTACAAAACGGATCAAGAAATCTTGCCAGGTACGAGGTTGAGGCTGCGACCGGCTCAAGGTCTCCACCCCGGGCTAGAGCTACCGGCACTACTCCACAGGCGTGCAGTAATTCTTCCGGCAAATACCCGTTCGGCACAAAACCGACTATTTTCTTCCCCTGGTTTTTCATCTCCTGGAAGTCGATCAGACTGGTTTTGAAATGAGGTAACAGGTTTTGGATAGTTTCCATGGCTACTCCCTGTACTGGAGACTTACAAGAGTTCTTAAATTTAACAGGTGATGAATTAGTGATTACAGTTTAGCTTCTGGTAAAAAGAATTCTATCATACATTCGTTATACACTGCCACACTCGCTTAACTCACCATAGTCATTCCCTTTCAAGGTAGAATATATAAACAAAGGCGAATTGAGAAACGTGGAAAAAGGTGAGTAAATATTGGGTGATATGACAAGCATTCCGATGGCTGTCCGATGACGCATAAGTTTCCTGAACTATTAAAAAATCAGAACTTCGGAATTTACCTCGTCCGGCGTAACGACTAACCTATGCCACTGCCACTGGTACTTTCAAGAGTCAGATTGCATATTGGCATCTGCAGTAAAAATATAAAGGCCTTGTACTTCATGTTTTGTCCAACGTCTCTTATTCAAGCAGGTTTCAGCTCTGATTAACTATCAAATTTTTTATCGTAGTTAATAATATTACTACGCTGGAAACCTTGTACTTCAATAAAATGCTGTAATTTTTTATCTCGTTCCGGTACAAGGGCACGGATAGTATTGATCCCCTCAGCGTGACAATAATCTAATAAAGAAGCAATCAGTCTACTTCCAATACCACTACCCTGATAAGCAGGATCGGTAACCATTCCCTGAATAATACACACTTCAGTAAAGGGTATCATTAAATATGCCAGGCGTGACATAATGAATCCAACAACTTTGCTATCAATTTGAGCAACGAAATTCAGGCCGAGCGAACCTCCAAACTGACTAGCCACAATATCTTGTTCAGTAAGGAGACTACGCTCTTCACTGATTTTTCTATCAAGAGCAAGAACTGCATCGATGTCAAATTGGTTCATTCGTCGAATACTAATTACACTCTTCTCGTTTGCACTCAATTTTCCGCCTCCAGATATGGGTAAACTTGATGTTACTATAAATATGATGTAAATGCAACGGCTTATATGTTACGTACCTGAATTAATTTTCTCTTATGTAATGAGAATCAATTCCTGCTGGTATCCGGGTCTTTCGTAAATTCAAGCTCAAATGCTATAGCTTTCCTGATTCTGCGTAAAATTCGCCGTCTACGATCGATTTCTGTCATCAATCCTTCTGTCATACTCATGATATATTGATTAAATTCATGAATGCTCGACAATCGTCCGGCGGCTTTAGCCAGTTCGACGACTTCTGATATCTCTTTCACAGACTCATTGAGTCCAGCAGTTTGTTTATTAATACTTTCACTTACTCTTTCTTTTCCATCAAACCGCGTACCGGTATATGGAGAAAAACTGCCGGGTGTATTCAATTTAACCTCTCCCGTTTGAACAGTAGAGCTTCGATCACCTGGTCGCTCATTTTTTTCACCGGTAGTTCCATTTAAATGTTTGGAAATAAGATTACCGATATATCTCTGGCCCGGTGTTTCATTGTAATACTCTACTTTCACAAGTTTTTCTGCTATTTCATCAAGATAATCGGTTATTATTTCTTCCGATACGCCAAGACTATTAACAAGGTCAGTGAGTGAGGTATTTTCTCTAATCCAGTTCAAGATCATTTCTTCGGATTTAACCAGCCTGATACTGGCTTTATCAGTCTTTTCAGTTACCTGGTCTGATACGTCATATTCTTTTAAGATGAAATCAGCGACCTTCGGTTTGAGTAAGTAATGACCGACCGGTAATTCATCGCGAATAACCTGTTTTATAGTCTGGATTAAACCATCCAGGTCTATAGATTTATTGATGCATGCTTTTACGCTACTCTTCATTGCTCCGACAACGTGCTCAGTACTGTACTCGTCCATCATCAGGATAACTTTTACGTCAGGTAATTTATGCGAGACATATCTGGCAACATCGATCCCGGAAGGTTTATTATGATCGGCATTCATGATAAGTAGATCGACGGGTGTTTTTAAAATACTTTCAAGCGTTTCAATATTTGTGGTTGCTTCTCCTGTAACTTCAAATGAATCTATTTCAGCCAGCGCCCAACGTATACCTTTCCGGTATACATCCTCAAAGTCGGTTATAAATATTCGGACCTGGTCCTCTTTATGTTTCATTTCCGCATCGGTCTTTGATTTTCCCCGGTATATGGCCAAACCGATCCCCTATTTTTTCTAAGATATTATTTAAGAATATTATACTCAATGAAGTATTATTTAGACCAGGTAAAGTAACATTTTAGTATCATGAAGCCGATTCCAAAGCGATAAAAACACCATAAAAAGATTGGTGGATGATTATCCTTTTACTGTATCTTAAATCGCGGTGGACTCTTTGTTTTCCAGAAAGGAGTGTTCCAGCCTATTTCCTCCGGTGGTACCAACCTCCTGAAATACCCCTTCGCTTCCAGGTAATCCACTATCTTCGAAAGCCAGTTCTCAACCAGCTTGTCATGAGGTTTCTGAAATGCATTCCAGTCGATTTCTATCGCACCATTCGGGCACGTCTGTTCGCACAGGAAACACATGGCGCAGCTTTTACGAAAGACAGGACCGTTATCCGAAACTCCGATATTATGCACCGGACAGTTATCGATACAGTGAGTGCATTTCGGATAGTTACACTTCTCTTTTTTAATTTTAAATTCGGCTTCAGCCATCACCTTGCCATATTCTGCGAAGATCTCCGGCAAGTGTTTCGGCCATAATTCGGGGGGATTATAACGTTCGTCGTATTCCTTACCTTTCGGGAACTTCGGGATGAGTCCGGTCTCACCCGCATAGGTCCGGAGGCTGCGTTCTACCATCTCTCTTCCGAATTCCTCCGCTTCTCTGATATCAGTTTCGTCAGGATGACCGTCAGTTAAATAAGGCTTGGGAATAACCGGATAATATGCGCTGCAGAACCAGTCCTTCCAGCCGATCACCGTCAGACCTCGCTGCTGCATCGCCGGTACGACTCTGGCAAAATAGCGGCATGGAGAGGCTCCGTGCGTATTAAAGGCGAACGCGTGTTTACCTTCCACGCCTTCCATTCCTTCGATGAAATTCGTTACATTGGGAAGTTCTTTCTGATTGATGATGGGACTGCCGAGTCCTATTAAATCGTACTCGGAAAGGTTTATTGCGTACGCTTCCTGAAGCCTGATGATATCGCACTGATCTCCGGAACTGCTCATACCCCTGTGGATCGCTTCCGCTATCGTTTTGGTATTTCCCGTCATGGTGTAGTAAATTATTACACTTTTCATCTGGTCACCAGCCTCTCCAACCAGGATATATTGTTATATGACAGATAAACTGGTTAAAGCAAGTAAATAGTACACATCATACGGGTCTGAATTCATAATATGATTCGGAATATACCAACTCTTGTGATACTTTTTTACTTGTTTCGTATAATCAATTATTGAGGGTAAAAATGTATAAAACGAAGACAACCCTAATTTATCGATGGTTGATGCCATTTCTCATTTGTGGAGTATTTATCATACCTGGTGGATGTAGAAACGTAGTACCCGAGGATGTTATTTCCAG
>CAZBQL010000070.1:0-16628 GCA_964493985.1 uncultured Dehalococcoidales bacterium | reverse complement strand
CCGAGTGGAAGGGCCGTGGCTTAACGGATAAAAGCTACCCCGGGGATAACAGGCTAATCTTGCCCAAGAGTTCACATCGACGGCAAGGTTTGGCACCTCGATGTCGGCTCGTCGCATCCTGGGGCTGAAGCAGGTCCCAAGGGTTGGGCTGTTCGCCCATTAAAGCGGCACGCGAGCTGGGTTCAGACCGTCGTGAGACAGGTCGGTCTCTATCCGTCGTGGGCGTCCGGAGATTTGAGAGGAGCTCCCTCTAGTACGAGAGGATTGAGGGGGACAGACCTCTGGTGTTCCAGTTGTTCCGCCAGGAGCATAGCTGGGTAGCTAAGTCTGGATAGGATAAGCGCTGAAAGCATCTAAGTGCGAAGCCTGCCTCAAGATTAGATCTCCCATCCCGGTTTCGACCGGGAGTAAGACCGCAAGAAGACTACTTGTTTAATAGGCGGCGAGTGGAAGAGCAGTAATGTTTTTAGCTTAGCCGTACTAATGGTCGAGGGCTTGACCTGCTTTATATTTGGCAATAACCTTTATTCAATTGTTTGTTAACCGGGAGGAGCTGAAAAGCTCCTCTTCTTGTTTTCAGTTTGTTATAAGTAATTTCCGTATTCTCTATTTACAAAATCGGATTTATGCACTGGAAGCTTGGATATGTTTTCAGATATACTTTCCACAGTGGGGATATAAAGATGAAGTATGATTTCGATCATGTCTGGGACAGGAAAAACACGGATTCTACCAAGTGGGGTAATATTGAAAGAATATTCGGAAGCGATAATGTGATCCCTATGTGGGTTGCCGATATGGATTTCCCGGTGGCTCAGCCGATACTGGATGCTTTAAAAGAGAGGGTGAACCACCCCTTCTTCGGGTATACCTTTCCTGATGCAGGTGTAACCGAATCGGTTGTGGAAAGAATGCGGAAGAAGTTCGACTGGGAGATCGATCCAGAGTGGATTGTTTATACGCCCGGCGTTATCTCTGCATTGAACGTTGCAGTAAGGTCAGTCTCACATCCCGGTGATGGAATCGTACTCCAGGAGCCGGCTTATTTCCCGTTCTTTTCCGTGGTTAATTTATCCGGGTGTCATATTCAAAATAATCAGGTAGCACAGGTTGGTAACCGCTACGAAATGGACTATGAAGACCTGGAGAGGAAATTCTCAGGACCGGGGTTGCGTGGCCCTAACCGGAATAAAGCGATTATTTTCTGTAATCCTCATAATCCGATCGGCAGACTCTGGACGCGTGACGAAGCTGCCCGGATGGGAGAGATAGTCATCAGCAATGGCGGCGTGGTGATAGCGGATGAGATTCATTGTGAAATTCTTATGAAAGGTTATAAACATACCCCTTTCGCATCTATTTCAGAAGAATTTGCGCAGAACTCCATTACCTGTATGTCGCCCAGCAAAACGTTCAATCTTCCCGGGCTGGAGATTTCATCAATTATCATTCCGAACAGGAAACTACGCGATGATTTTATTAGCACACGGGCGGGAATCCTGCCGAGTCCGAATCTTTTCGGCTATGTGGCGCTTGAAGCAGGTTACCGGCATGGCGATGAATGGCTTGAACAGGTCCTGGATTACCTTCAGGGAAACCTGGATCTTGTGAAGGCTTTTATCGGGGAGAGGATTCCCCGAATAAAGGTGAATAATCACCAGGGTACATACCTGCTCTGGCTGGATTTTCGCGATCTTGGACTGGATAATGAGTCGTTAATGACATTTATGAGGGAAAAAGCGAGGGTCGGGCTGAATGACGGATATACCTTTGGAGAATCAGGCAGCGGCTTCCAGAGAATGAATATCGCCTGTCCCCGCTCAATTCTGCAGGAAGCTCTGATAAGAATAGAGACCGCGGTTAATTCTCTTTAATAATCAGATTGGGTGTTTGCGAATGTCATCACAGTACAAAGATACTTTTAAAGGTACTGCGTGGTATTACGCACGCTTCAGAGAAGGATATCCTGATGCATTCTTCGAGTTGCTGAGGAGTAAGTTTTGCTTATCGGAAAATGATAGAGTGTTGGACCTTGGTTGCGGTACCGGACAGATTGCTATTCCTCTGGCTGTATGGGTTAAAGAAGTGGTTGCCATGGACCCGGAACCGGAGATGCTTGCAGAAGGCAGAGAACGGGCAACATCGAAGGGAGTGAATAATATCACCTGGATAAAAAGTGGTTCAGAGGATCTGCCGGTATTAAGAGAGAAACTTGGTGAGTTTAAGCTGGTGACGATAGGCACTGCCTTTCACTGGATGGACAGGGAAAAGACGCTTAACGAACTGTATGAGATAATTTCCAATGACGGCGGTATTACTATAGCATGGGACGCAAGTATCTGGAATAATCCGGCGAACGAATGGCAGGCGACAGTCAGACTGGTGATCAGAAAATACCTGGGAGAGGAAAGACGGGCGGGGTCCGGTACTTTTAACGTAACTCCGATGCGGCATGAAGCATTCGTCGAAAAGTCATCGTTTAGAAACATGGAAACATGGAAACAGCACTGGAACAGGAATTCGACTCTTGACGAAGTGATTGGTAACCTGTACTCGACTTCAATGGCAAATCAAAATGTTCTCGGCAGCCTGATAAAGGATTTCGAACAAGAACTGAAAGAAGAGTTAATGAAATCGCGTCCTGCTGGCATATTCGAAAGCGAAGGAGATATGGAAGCTATCCTGGCCTGGAAATAAGATAGTTACCCTGGTTTCTGCGCAGCGAGGATAATATGGTTTCCTGAATTGATAAGACCGGGATCATGGTTCATTCTCTTTTCCATTTCAACCAGGGTCTCCCATGCTTTCGGGTCTTGATATATCGCGTCTGCAGAAGAACCGTACTCTTTTACTGTTACGTTTGATCCGGCCGTTTCCAGCACTTCGTATTTTTCAAAGAGTTGTCTCAGTTCTTTCTCCGTGTAGAGGTGCATTGGGGCGTGCGGGTTTTTCCTGTTACCGGATGGAAAGGCCGGCAGATCGCCCGATTCGAATACAGGCCATAGCGGAGGTATGTTGTCTATCTCTTCATCCGGATGAGTCAGCATAATCATCTGGGGGACGTCTGCGACGCTGATGACCGCTCCTAACAGACACATTACGCTTACAAGGATATAACCGCCGGGTTTGATTACCCGTATCAGTTCGTCTACTGCCTGCTGTCGTTTTTCACACACGTAGGACAACGCCCCGCCGAAACAGATAACCATATCGAATGAATCATCAGGAAAAACTGATAGATCTGAAATGTCTGCCCTGATAAACTGTTCGACTCCTCTCTCCAGGCCGGCTTCGGAAATTTTTTGTCGCGCCAGTTCAAGCTGTTTATCGGAAATGTCCAGGACTGTAACCTTAGCCCCTGAGTTTATGGCGGTTATGCTGAAACGTCCCGGTCCGCTCCCGGCATCGAGAACACGAAAACCAGATTTCACGTAACGCTGTATGAAATCTTCGTGGATGATTGCCTTTAACCTGCCGTGCGCGTTACGTTCGAGTCGCGACCATTCGGCATCGGCATACTCGTTATAGAATTCACGCGCATTTTCAGGATTGTACATAGTACGTGATATTATAGCACGATTTTTCTGGAATCCAGGGCGTATTTCGTCTATACTGTCATCATCCTGTTACGGAGATACGAGAACATGAAAGAAATATTCGAGAAAATATGGGAGACGGCATTACCTTACCAGGACCAGAGGAATGATGACGGTCATGCCAGGATTACTTTGAAATACGCAAAGGAGCTTGTGAAGCTGGAAGACGGAAACGAAGATATCGTAATACCGGCGATTATTCTTCATGATGTTGGATACAGCCAGATTCTCCGCGAGAGACGGATGCTTATATTCGATAAAGATGCCAGGAATGAAGAAAGAGAAGCTGTGAGGTACAAACACCAGGCACAGAGTGTCAAGCTGGGTGAAAAAATCCTCAAAGAATTGAACTATCCTGCCGATATGATACCCGAAATCCTCGAGATAATATCAAAGCATGATACGAGGAAAGGTTTTATTTCCAAAGAGGAAGGACTGGTTAGAGACGCCGATAAGCTGTGGAGGTATTCACCTGAGAGTTTTAAGATGAATACGAAGCATAGAAAATCCGTACTGGAGGAACGTATAAAACGACTCGAAAAAGATCTTGAAATCCCCGATTACATATATTCGGAATCGGCAAAGAAAATAGCACGGCAGGAACTCGAAGAACGAAAGAAACTCATAGAGAGTGCAAAGGAATAAGAGACATGCCGGGTAAAATCGATAGAATACTCCACAGTATAGAAGAAAACGCAGGCAGTGATGTCTACAAGACTATTAGAGAAAAAGGCAGTACAACAAATATTAAAGTTTTGATGTCCGAACTTGAGAGAACCTTTGAGGAAGAGATGATTGCCCGAATCATGATTCCCTGCGGCAGGCAGTGCATCCCGAAGAGTTATATTTCCCGGGCGAAGTCCATTTATGAGGAATCAGCCGATATTGAGAATTTTCTAATGAAACTGAACGAGACGCGTATCGGCGGGGGACAATTACATCTCAGAGGCGGGAAAATAATCGGCATCTACGATAAGTGCTATTGCGGGCTCGTTAAAAAGCTCAAAGGACTATCTCCGTTATATTGTTACTGCTCCGCAGGATGGTATGAACAACTGTTTTCTTCTGTCTTTGATAAGCAAGTGATAGTAGAGAAGATAATGACGATACCGGATGGTGCCGATCATTGTGAGTTTGAAATCAGTTATCAGTGATATTTAGTTCTTTTCCTCATACGTTTTTCTAAATCCCTCTTGACAAACATCCATTTCCATTATAATATTATACAAAGTACTTTGTAATACAAAGTAAATCGAACGGGAATGGTGGTTTATTATGCAGGAGAATATCGATCTAAAACAGATTACGAAGAAGGTGTATATGTCCTATTTCCAGGACGGATTGTGGGATATTCTTCTCGGTATATACCTGATTGGATGGGGGATTTCAATATGGCAGGACCTGGTAGCTGTTATGGGTGGTATGTGGGTAGCAATATACTTTGCGGTTCTTGGCCTCAAACGGGTGGTGATATATCCCAGGTCCGGGTATATCAAGCTTAACGAAGCCAGAAAACAGCAGATGAAAATGGTCCTACTGGGAGTGGTCTTATTATTACTCGGGTTTGCTGTATTTGGTATTTTCGCATTCAATACCCGTCCCGCATGGCTGGATGATTATTTCATGTTTCTCTTGATTACTATGATGGCGGTGGTTATTGCGGTCCTGGGCTACTGGTGGAGGGTGACACGATGGTATGTATACTCATTGATTACGTTTGCCGGAGCTGTGGGACAGCAGTGGCTGAACATGCCGGTTGAACTGGGCTTCTTTATCCCCGGAGGAATTATAGTTGTATATGGAATAGGTCTTTTTATCGGATTCTTGCGTAAGTACCCGAAACCTAACCGGGAGGAGCAGGATGTCATATCCTGATCCGGAAAACCTTGATAATCATATAACTGGAATCGACCGGATTATTCATGAGCCTGCCAGGTACCTTATTATGGCTTATCTTTCCGTAGCCGAGAGTGCGGATGCAATATTTCTGCAAAGACAGACCGGTCTTACCTGGGGCAATCTTTCCTCACATCTCAGCAAACTTGAATCGGCGGGATACGTAGCTGTGATAAAGGACTACCTGGATAAGAAACCTCATACCATGCTCCAGATGACTGAGAAAGGTCAAAAAGCTTTTCATAATTACCGGGAAAGGATGAAGCAGGCGCTGGAGGAATTGCCTGGAACCTAGATATCACCCGGTATGAAAGAAAACATCACGACATCACGCGATTTATTGTTGGTTGTGAACCGATTCCTCAGGACTCCCTCCCGGTGTGCTCCTGCTTTTTCTGCAGCACGTAGACTGCGTTTATTTTGTTTCGCAATGCTGAGTTCGATACGGCGGAATCCGCAGGTATCAAGAGCCCATCTTGCCAGTAACACAGTGGCGGCAGGCGCTATACCTTTACCGGAATGACTCGACCTAATCCAGTAACCGAGATTGGCAACGTGATTTTGTTTATCTATTCTGTTAAGGCAGCAGTAACCCAGTATCTTACCATCGGTCGAATCCATGATACCAAAACTATAACTCTCATCAGTTTCCCATTTCTCCCTGGATTGTTCCAGTTCTTTTCTTGTGTCCCGAATGGTATGGTTTTCCTGATATGACACCCATGGAGTCAGGTCTGGTAACGATTCGATAAGGGCGGTATGAAATTCATCGGTATCGTCCGGTATCAAGGGACGTAAAGTGATTCTCGTGTCACTTATTTTTAATTTTTCATCGTATTTAATTATAGTTCTCCCGTATAAAGGATAGCTTATAATATGGATATGTTTGAGATATGTCAATCGTATTTATTTCTTTCGTGTATAATAAACTCAAATGAAGCAGGAACGGGCAAAATGAACATCGAATATTCGGTAGTCGACAAAAAAGGAATCGATATTGTTGTGCCTCTCTGGGAGAAACTAAACGAACATCATGGAAGATTATCACAAAATTTTACCTACGATTATCCTGGTCGAACCTGGGAAACCAGGAAGAAAGAGTTTCTCGGGGAAGCTGCCGACCTGCGTATCGATCTTGCTAAAGACACCGATACCGGAGAATTAGTGGGATATTGCGTAAGTAGTATCACCTATGACAGACTTGGCGAAATAGATTCAATATTTGTGGAATCGGATTATCGCCGGTCGGGTATCGGTGATCACCTTATTACGAATGCTTTGAATTGGATGAAAGAACTATCGGTTACCAGGATACTCGTACAGGTAATGGTTGGTAACGAGGAAGTCCACCCGTTTTATAAAAAATATGGCTTTTTATCCAGGACCACGGTCATGATGAGGATCGATGAAAATGATACTTCCGGGTCTTGACTGGAATCATCGCGCGGTGATACACTGTTTATGTTGAGGAACCGTGATTCCACTTGGGTGGTTCCTTTTCGTATGTTAGTCGTAAATTGGTAATAGTCTCCTGGTGGTTTGAGCGGGGTGGTACCACCCGTTCCCATCCCGAACACGGAAGTGAAACGCCCCAGCGCGGAGGATACTGAGGGGTCTCCCCTTGCGGAAAATAAGTCACTGCCAGGAGGCTTTACCTGAAACCAATGACACAGGTTCATTGCTCTATTTGTCCACGCTTGTCTCTTATTGCTTTATTATTATTGTTGGATTATAATTAGTGTGAGACTAGCTAACTATTGAAGTGGATTTAAGGAGAGAAAATGCCTAGTCGATTTGAAAAATTTTCAGAACGGGCTCGCAGGGTACTTACCTCAGCCCAGGAAGAAGCACAGAACCTAAACCATAACTACATTGGCACGGAACACATTCTTTTAGGCCTTATCCGTGAAGAAGAAGGTGTTGCCGCCAAAGTCCTTACTAACCTTGGTATTAGCCTGACCAAGGTACGATCTGCGGTTGAATTCATTATAGGGCGTGGAGAAAAAGCAAGTACCGGTGAAATCGGCCTTACGCCCAGGGCAAAAAGAGTTATAGAACTGGCTATCGATGAAGCACGTCATCTGAGCCACAACTATATTGGCACCGAACATATACTTCTCGGACTTCTCCATGAAGGAGAAGGAGTAGCCGCTGGAGTGCTGGACAGTTTCGGTCTGACCATTGAACAGGCGCGGACCGAAGTATCGAATGTACTCAGTCAGGGAGCCAGCCGGGCTAAACCTGCCAAATCTGCGACCCGCACTCCGATACTCGATCAGTTGAGTGTCGATCTTACAGCGGCAGCAGCTTCGGGTAAACTGGACCCGGTTATCGGACGGCAAAAGGAAATCGAGCGTGTTATCCAGATCCTTAGTCGTCGGACAAAAAATAACCCGGCGTTAATAGGCGAACCGGGTGTTGGCAAGACGGCAATAGTTGAAGGTCTGGCACATCGTGTAGCCGCCGGTGATGTCCCTGAGACACTTGAAGATAAGAGAATAGTAACCCTTGATATTGCGTCCGTGGTTGCGGGTACCAAATACCGCGGTGAATTTGAAGAACGTCTTAAGAAAATAGTAAACGAACTTAAGACCTCGAAAAACTGCGTGCTTTTCATCGATGAATTTCATACTATTGTAGGCGCTGGTGCTGCCGAGGGCGCAGTTGATGCCGCCAGCATACTGAAACCGTCGCTGGCTAGGGGCGAACTGCAATGTATCGGCGCGACAACTCTTGATGATTACCGCAAGCATATAGAACGTGATCCCGCGCTTGAACGCAGGTTCCAGCCGATACTTGTCGAAGAGCCATCTGTCGAACAAACCCTCGATATACTTCGTGGCGTGAAAGAACGCTACGAGGAACACCACAAACTGACCATCAGTGATGAGGCCCTTAATGCTGCGGCACAATTTTCAGCCAGGTATATTACCGATCGTTTTTTGCCTGATAAGGCAATCGATGTTATAGACGAAGCTTCCTCAAGAGTACGCATCCGCCATAGAGTTCAGCCGGATACACTCAAGGAAGCCAGGCAAAATGAGGACAATGTCCGGAAGGATAAAGAAGCCGCTCTTGCCAGCCAGCAGTATGATTATGCCGCTGAGCTTCGCCAGCAGGAACTTGAACTTGAAGAAAAGATAAAACAGCTAAAAGAGGAGTGGCAGAACTCGCTGGATATTGAAAAACCGGTAGTAACCCAGGAAGATATTGCCGAGGTTATCAGTATGTGGACCGGGGTACCGACTGTTCAGTTAACCGAAGATGAGACCAGCCGGCTTCTCCAGATGGAAGAGGAATTACATAAGAGAATCATTGGCCAGGATGAAGCGGTTGATACGATATCGAAAGCGGTACGCCGTGCCAGGGCAGGTCTGAAAGATCCCAGACATCCGATAGGCAATTTTATATTCCTTGGACCGACGGGTGTAGGTAAGACCGAGCTGGTTAAGGCGCTGGCAGAATTCATGTTCGGCAGCGAAGATGCATTGATTCGACTTGATATGTCGGAGTACCAGGAACGACACACTGTATCCAGGCTTGTCGGAGCGCCTCCTGGATATATCGGCTACGATGAGGGCGGACAGTTAACGGAAGCGGTAAGGAGAAAGTCGTACTCCTGTATTTTGCTTGATGAAATTGAAAAGGCTCATCCGGATGTCTTTAATATTCTTCTTCAGATATTCGATGACGGACATCTGACTGATGCGAAGGGACGCCGGGTTGATTTCCGCAATTGTATAGTAATAATGACCAGCAATATCGGTGCGGAGACCATCAGGAAGGGCAGCGCGATCGGTTTTGCGTCTCGTTCTGATGAAACGAAAATCCAGGAAAACGATTACGAAAAAATGAAGGAAAAGCTTCTTGAGGAGCTCAAGAAGACCTTCAGACCTGAATTCCTTAACCGTATCGACAGCGTAATGGTATTCCATGCGCTTACTAAAGAACATATTCGAAAAATTGTCGACCTTATGCTGATCAACGTGACCAATCAACTGAAGGATAAAGGAATGAAACTTGAAGTAACCGATACAGCCAAGGACTTCCTTGGGGAGAAGGGTTACGACGAAGCTTTCGGAGCAAGGCCTTTACGCAGGGTAATCCAGGATATGATTGAAGATAAACTTTCTGACAGTATACTGCGGGGTCAGTTCCGCCCTGGTGATACGGTAATAGTGGAAGTGGAAGGGGATGAAATTGTAGTGCACACCGATGCTGTTGAAGCATTGATGGGGGATACTACGCCGTAATCTGATCAATTTATAGACCGGATATGTAATCCAGAGGGCGGGAGAGTAATAAGTATTACACCCGCCCTCTTTTATGTTAAAATCTAGCAGGCAGGAAAATGATAGACTGGGCTTTTGCTGGAAAAATTGGCGGGGTCGGTTTCGGTATGGTATTTGTCGTACTGATAATACTTGCCGTCGTCTTATGGTTGGTAGGTTTGATATTTAAGAAAATAGGAACTGGAGAAGAAAAAGCCGGAGATAACAAGAAAGGAGCTTAGAATTGGCGCAGGAAATCATTGAAGTACCGATAACGGGGAAAATTATAAGTGTTGATACCAATGTGGGAGACGAAGTGCAAGAGGGAGATGTTATCTGTTTTCTAGAGTCAATGAAGATGGAGAACCCAATACTTGCTCCGGTTAATGGCAAGATTACCGATATACAGGTAGCTGTAGGCGAGGTAGTTGAAACGGGCAAGGTTATAGCGATCATAGAATATTAAAACTGATAGGGGATATCCCATGTTCGGTCTGTTTGAAACCGGGTTTAGCCAGTTGACCTGGGGTTCCATAGTAATGATAGTCATAGGCTGTGTCCTTTTATACCTGGGCATAGCAAAAAAAATGGAACCCCTTCTTTTAGTTCCAATCGGATTCGGTGTGATACTGGTTAACCTTCCGCTGGGTGGTCTGATGGAGACAATCGTCGGCGGTCAGGTTGTCGAAAATTACGTTATAGATGGTGAACCCGTAGGGATAGTTTCCCGAATCTTCCGCTATGGGCTGTCCTGGGAAATTATCCCCGTTTTTATATTCCTGGGACTTGGCGCAATGACGGACTTCGGTCCGCTGATAGCCAATCCAAAAACCTTGATCTTAGGTGCCGGAGCTCAGTTCGGTGTTTATTTCGCTTTCTTTGTCGCCCTGTTAATAGGTAATGCCTTTCCTGACGTAGTTAATATCGGTATTAAGGAAGCCTGTTCGATAGGAATAATCGGTGGAGCGGACGGCCCGACTACCGTATATCTTACAAACAAACTTGCTCCTAATTTTTTAGGGGCAACTGCCGTCGCTGCTTATACGTATATGGCTCTGGTGCCTATTATTCAACCACCTATAATAAGACTCCTGACCACCAAGGCAGAACGTAAGATATACATGAAACCCCAGCTCAGACCTGTATCACGCAGAGAAAAGCTGTTCTTCCCATTAATAGCCTCCATTGTTATTATCCTGCTGGTTCCTAAATCAGCCCCGCTGGTAGGTATGTTCATGCTTGGTAACCTGCTGTTTGTCTGTGGCGTCACTGATCGGCTGGCTGATACGGCAGCGAACGCTTTTATGAACGTACTGACTGTTCTGCTTGGCGTATGTGTTGGTTGCTTCATGAGTGCTGAAGCATTTCTCAGGGTGGAAAGCCTGATAGTCTTCGGACTTGGAGTGGTCGCTTTTGCCACTTCGACCGCTTTTGGCGTACTCCTTGCAAAGCTCATGAACCTTTTCATCAAGGAAAAGATAAATCCGATGATAGGTGCGGCGGGTGTCTCGGCAGTCCCGATGGCGGCTAGGGTAGTCCAGAGAATGGGACAGAAAGAAAACCCGCGAAATTTCCTCCTTATGCACGCCATGGGCCCGAACATTGCAGGAGTGATCGGGACTGCCACCGCAGCCGGTATATTCCTTGGCATGCTTAGTTAAGATATCTAATTTTTCACTCAGGATTGCCGGGCAACAGCGAATTAATGAAGATAATCCCTGATATCAGGTGCCCGGTAGTGGTAATACATGGTGATTATGACATAAATCCAGCTGAAACTGTACGAAAGTAATTTTTGCAGGTCAAAAAGATTTCAAGTTTATCCTTTTAGAGAAAATGCGGTCATTATCCATGGCTTGAAAAGTATGCGGCCGACAGGTTTTATGCTATCCTGAAAGAAGAAATATTCTAATAATAAAATGGGGAAATATGATGGAAGAGAAGTACGCCGGAAAAAGGTTCGATATCCAGGATGAAACGGCAATAGATATCGATATCCTGGAAACGGTACCCTTTGATTATCCTGAATCCGAGACCGAGGTTGTTTACGAAACGGAGGAGTTTACCTGTGTATGTCCCTGGACAGGACTGCCGGATTTCGGCACTATTACTATCAATTATATACCTGACGAATTGTTGATCGAATTAAAGTCACTGAAATACTATCTGACCTCTTTCCGGAATGTCGGGATAATCCAGGAGCACGTGGTTAACCGGATTCTGAGTGACCTGGTGAAACTGGTTCAACCTCATACGATGCTGGTCGAAGCCGAGTACCGGGAGAGAGGTGGAATAACCACCAGCACCTCGGCAATGTATGAGAAAGAATAAGATAACACCTGTCCCCCCTGTACTCTGTAAAGACTGATAAAGGAAGAAAAAATGAAAATTCAGAAATATAGAGATGTTAAAGCGACCGAGGAAATGCCCGGAGTGCTGAAGCGTGAAGTTGTCAATGCCGACGACGGCGCACCGAACTTCTGCATGAGGGTGTTCGATGTCGATCCCGGAGCTTCGACCCCGTATCATACCCATGCCTGGGAGCACGAGGTTTTCGTCCTCGGTGGAACAGGTGTTGCGGTCAGTGAAAACGGTGAAACTCCGATAAGTTCAGAGAGCGTGGTCTTCGTACCCGGCGAAGAGCTGCACTGCTTCAAGAATACAGGTAATGAAACACTTCGCTTTATCTGCGTGATACCATATTAACGCCCTGCCCCCTCTTTAAATCTCCCCTTTATTTAATACTGACCGTGAATCCTATTTGGTTCGTGATACTTTTCCTGTTTCTAAAGTAGTGGGAAATGATTTATACAAGATCAACCATTTAGTTATAGAGATTGTTATTACCTTGAAATATCTTACTTTGAAATATTGGACTAGTGTTGTGTATTATCTATTAATCTCATCCTGCATATCATAAGTGGCGGGATGGAGCGTTTTTTAAGCCAGCTAAGTGGGGAAGCCTTCGAGGAATCTAATTCTTCAGGAAGCTGAGGTTCTTCAAGCCCGTCAAGGACAAATCCATATTTAAAACAGGTCTTGAACAGCATATTGAGGGGGCGGTGAAAGTAATGCTGCGGTTCGGGCTGTGCCAGTATCCCCTTGCCCAGATAGTGGTACGCTTCGGCATACCTGGTTATCTTCACTCCGGAGACGCTGCCGAATTCACCGTCCACCGAACCCGATTCGGCGAAAAACTCGATTTCCCCCGAGTGGAAAGCCGGATGCAGAATTGAAAAGACGAACCGTCCTCCAGGTTTTAATAGTTTGGGGAGGGCGGATATCATCGGTTCGATTGATGCCATATCCATCAGCGACATCGTGCATACCGCAGCGTCGAATTCGTTCCTGCCGAGACTCAGTAAAGCAGCTTTATCGGTGGCATTCATCACCCGGTACTCTATTCTGTCAGCGTTTTCCGTTGTCCGCCGTTTAGCCCTCTCTATGAATTCGGCAGAATGGTCTACAGCCAGTACCGTCACATCCTGAGCAGCCATTCGCCGGGTGAAACGCCCCCCTCCACAGGCGATATCCAGCACCCGTTCGCCGGATTTCAGTTCAAGCAGCATTTCCGAATAAGGTTCCACGAGGTAGTCCTGAAAACCGTTGCCTTCACCTATGGTGTCGTCCCAGTATCCGGCAAGCCTTTCCCAGACTGAGGCTGTTTCATTGTTAAATTCGGGGAAATCCGGTGACTGTTCTTCAGGCATATAATTGCTTTTCTCCTAAATTTCAGATTGAATTCATTATGTATAGGTATATTACCACATCATTTTTATTCGTTAATAGTGTATATCATGGTGGCATCATCCAGTTCTTCCGGCAGCTTGATGACGAAAGGCTGATTTATGTAATAGTTCTCTGATATCATTTGCATGGAATATGTCGCTACATCAGCTTTCATCCCGGTAACGTACTCTGGAGTGACTTCGACGTCCATACTAACCATCGTTCTGGTAACAAAGAACGAGTCTTTTTCTATCCAGATTTCGAAGATAAAATGGTCCGAAAACGACTGGATGAGCTCAAAAGTGTAGCGAAACTGATTTTCCAGGCCATACGAGTTTTTTAGAATTCTATAAATTGTATAAATATCCTTTACCGGTATTACTAGTACATAACAGTCTTTATCTTTATAGATTTCATTCCGCAAACTGAGTACATCCTCTTCTTCCAGGACCGTAAGGATATTGTCGAATGAGACCAGTTTATTCCAACTTGTGATAATCTGCTTCGATCTTATCCAGCCTGGTGATTCTCCGTCCGTCCGCATGTCGATATACAGGTCGTCTCCGGTGCTGTACATTTCTAATTCTACATTGACCGGTTTGTTGCCTTGATCGAGAGTGGAGTTAATCGCAGCCCAGAGAGTCTTATTGATTACGTCAACCTTTGCCGTCATTGACATGTTCAAAGAATTTTTACCGGTAATACCGTTTTGAATATCTGAATATTCATAGACTAATTCCGTATCCTGGTAGTATCTTTCAATAGAGCCTGTACTTTCTATGGTCTGTTTGAGCAGTTTATCGAGTTCGATACCGGTAAGTACAGACTGGTTTCCGGTTTGGGCAACATCGTCACTCTCACGCGGATTGTTGAAAACTAATATTGTTGATAGCACAATAATCAGAAAAATGATGACAAAGAAGAACTTCCTGGACCTCATCTTTCCCAACCTCCACTGCCGGTTTGTCAGAAAGTCAAGAATTCAACTTTTCTTTTCTTTTTTGCCAGTCCTGCTTTCACGATTCTTTAAAAGTGATGAAGTTGTAAAGGATCCCGGTAAATTAGCTCAGTATCAGAGTAATCCTGATATAAAACGGTTTATCCTTTCAGGTCAAACTCAGCCCTGGCGCCGCTGCGGTTCTTGAAATCCCAGTTTTTCCCGAAGTCGTTGTATCTCCAGTAATGAGTATTGCAAATGTTGAGTACCGGAAATGACATACTGAAAATCGAGTTTTCGATACGCTGAGGTGTTTTTCCGTCGCCGCCGATAGTCAATGCTGCCTCCCACTCAGCGTTCGGCATCTTGATATGGCAGGTCCCATTTTTTTCGCTGAATTCCATGTCTACGTATTTTACGCCAAGGCAGTCTCGAATAAGCCCAACACGCGGAATATTATTGACGAAGAAAGGTTCCAGGACTTTTCTCTGTTCTTCAGATGCCTTATTGCTGATGTAAAAGGCACCTTCGCCGCCTTTTGCCATCAGGTCAGCCATCTTTTCGGAATAGAGATCAGCAACCGTGACTACCATTGTCCCTCCCACGTCCACACCGTCAATATCTCCTTCCTGTATCTGGTATAAGACGAATTGTTTGCAAGGCTCATCTCTGTCTCTGCCGAAGTAAAAAGGACAGTGCCCTTCCGCAGCACAGGACTCGTGCCAGACACCTTTAATATTCCATGCCATCGTTATCCTCCTTCGGGACTGCTTTCTTTTCTTTTACCAGCCCCAGTCTGATAGCTTCTCGAAGAGTCGAAGCGGTTACTACCTGTATGTCTTTATGAGGTGTATTAGAGCCTGTTTTAGGAACAAGAATGCGTTTGAAGCCAAGTCGGGAGGCTTCATTGATACGCCGGTCAAGCTGTGATACCGTGCGGAGTTCACCGCTGAGGCCTATTTCACCGACCACGGCCAGTTCGGGATCCAGTGGGATATCACGGGCGCTGGAGGTTATCGCGAAAGCGATACCCAGATCAGCCGCAGGTTCTCCTATTTTTATTCCACCGGTCACGTTGAGTATTACGTCCTGTGTTGAAAGTTTCAGTCCTATTCTCCGCGTCAGGACAGCGGTGACCAGCAGCAGCCGGTTGAAATCGACACCGTTGGCAGTGCGGCGTGGCTGTCCGAAGCTAGTCGGATTGGTCAGCGCCTGGATTTCCACCAGGAGGGGACGGCTGCCTTCCAGTACCGGGACCACGGTCGACCCTATCGTTTCGCCATAGTGCTGAGAGAGGAATGCCCGGGATGGATTGTCTACTTCGACGAGACCCTGGTGCTTCATTTCGAATATCCCTATCTCGTTGGTAGAGCCGAACCGGTTCTTTACACACCTTAGCAGACGATAGCTGCTGAAAGACTCCCCTTCAAGGTAGAGGACAGCATCTACGATATGCTCCAGAACGCGTGGTCCGGCTATAGAGCCATCTTTAGTGACATGTCCGACCAGGAACACCGGAACAGCACCGGCTTTAGCCCAGTTCATCAGACGCATCGTGCATTCACGTACCTGTGTAATGCTGCCCGGTGCCGTTTCAACCTCCGGAAGGTAGACCGCCTGGATGGAATCGATAATAACCATTCCGGGTGAAAGGTCTTCAATCTGTTCTAATATTACGTCGATGTTCGTTTCTGCCAGCAGAAAAAGATTATCTCCCTTTATTCCGAGTCGGTCTGCCCTTAGTTTTATCTGGCGCTGTGTTTCCTCTCCTGAGACATATACAACCCTGCCATGAGACCTGGCTACCAATGACGATACCTGTAGTAAAAGAGTGGATTTACCGATCCCGGGATCGCCTCCGATAAGTACCAGGGAGCCTGGAACAATACCACCGCCGAGAACGCGATTGAATTCCGGCATCGGCAGGGGAAAACGGTCGGCTGTTTCAGTATCGACCTGCGAAAGCTCGCGGGGCTGGTTTGCGGGAGTTACCGGTCTGGATAAGCGTGCCGGGGCTGCTATTTTCTGCTCGTAAAAACTGTTCCACTCATTGCAACTGGGACAGCGTCCCAGCCACTTCAGTTCTTCTCTGCCGCACTGCTGGCAAACGAATACCGTCCTGCCGGATTTCTCGGTTTTTGCCATAGACTGACTTTACTGCATTTAATTGACTAATGCAAGAAGTCGGCCAAACCGCAC
>CAZBQL010000069.1:0-16767 GCA_964493985.1 uncultured Dehalococcoidales bacterium | reverse complement strand
AAAAGAAGAGTACAAATACTCTCCTCACATATATCTCTTCGGATTCTGTGACAAATAAAACAAACAAGGGGGAGTATTATTGAAGTGACTCCCCCTTCGAGAAACAGGCAGTTTTTACCCTATGTACACTTGACCAGGACTCTGGCATACTGACCGGTCTTGTGTGCTTCGATCGCTTTCATGAAGTCTTCCAGCGGAAATGTCGGGCCATCCATCATCGATTTCAGATCAAGGCTTTCCAGCATATCGACGGCTCTCGGGAACAGGTTGGACTGACCAAACACACCATGGATACTGGCTTCCTTGAACCAGATCTTGTGAACATCGTAATCCAGTTTCGGATTATCCGGGTAAACTCCGAACAGAACGATTTTACCGCAGTGCGCAACCAGGTCAATACATGGCGGCAGCATTTCTGAATAACCGGAAGCTTCAATTACACGATCGAAACCGCGCGGACTTATCTTCAGCGCTTCCGCTACCCAGTCCTGGTTTTTCGGATCGATAACGTGTTTGGCTCCCAGTTTCAAAGCCAGGTCTCGCTTGAATGACACCGGTTCAACAACAGTGAGATCTTTCGCGCCCTGTAGTTTGGCTAACTGTACGATGATGCTGCCGCATGTGCCGGATCCGATAACCATCACACTATCACCCATTTTAGGGGGCGCCAGGTCCATAGCAGGTAAACAAGCTCCGATATTCTCGGTAAGAGTAGCTTCTTCCAGTGAGATGGAATCAGGCAGTTTCCAGGCCTGTCTCTGATGAACAACGATGTATTCAGCCATCATTTGATCAAGGTATCCGTAGGGATAATCTCTTCTTTCGCAGAAAGTCTCCCGGTCGTGCATACAGTTGTAACAGGAACCGCAATAACGATACTGGTCCAGAGCTACTCTGTCACCGACTTGCAGCCCTCTTGCAACCGCGCCCGGACCGAGCTCTTCGATGATACCTGAAGCCTGGTATCCAAGTCTCCACGGCAGCGGTAACGTTAACTCGCCGGTGATGATGAACGGATCAAATGCTCCGACACCGCAATATGCGATTCTGACCTTAACCTCTTCGAAGCCGGGATCTGCCAGCGGCATCTCTTTTAGTACCGCCTTTCCAATTTCTTCAACAATTACTGCCTTCAAATCCTCTTCCTCCTGTATATTATGTATTCACAGATCTTCATGGTTATTTTCCAAGAAGATATTTAATCATAAACAGCCGCAGATTTAAAATCAATTATACATATTCATTATGGTGTACCAGAGTAAAAAAACTTGCCATATCCATTCCCGTCTGGGTATTATTAGAAAAATCTTAGGAGGAGAGTATATGGGTAAATATATGCTTGTTGTAGGAATGAATGTTGCCGATCCCGCTAACGAAGGTGAGTTCAATGACTGGTATAACAATATCCACTTCCCCGATGTACTCGAGACGCCGAATTTCGTGAGAGCTACTCGCTGGGAACATACCGGACCCAAACCTGAAGACGCAAAATATCTTGCTCTATACGAGATTGAGACCGACGATATTCAGACAGCTATGAAAGGTTTGAATGAGACTATCGCTGCAAAAAGAGAAGCCGGTCGAATGAGCAATCTGGGTACACCGGTTATCATGGGAACCTATAAACAGATATTTTCGCTGGATACGTAAATAATTCTGCCTTGAAACTCATGAATTACCTTAAAAAGGAGGAGAAGCGAATGCTTCTCCTCTCATATCCTTCACTCGATGTGCTATACTCGAGATAATATGACCAGACCCCTCTACGAAATGTTCAATAGCGTCCCGCGTCATTACGATATTCTTAACAAAATCATGACCCTGGGACTGGATAAAAAATGGCGAAACAGAGCTGCACAAGCGTGTCTGACATCGTCGCCCGAAAACGTTCTTGATATTTGCTGTGGTACCGGTGACCTTGCTCATTCTTTATCTCTGATAAAAAACAAAGATACAAGGATAATTGCCCTTGATTACAGCAGGTTGATGATTGACATCGCTGTCCAGAAAACGGGACTATTGAAAGACCAGCCATCGTTTATAATCGGCGATGCTTCCCGGCTGCCTTTTCAGGATGAGAGTTTCGATTGTGTCGGAATATCTTTCGCTTTTCGAAATCTGACGTACAGGAACCCTAAAATATCGGACCATCTTACCGAGATAGTCAGAGTTATTAAGCCCGGCGGTAGATTTGTGATTGTCGAAAGCAGCCAGCCGAAATCATCGCTGATAAAGAAACTCTTTCATATCTATCTGCGAATATATGTAGCTAAAATCGGTGCCCTGATATCTGGGAATAAAGGTGCCTATAACTACCTGGCTGAATCGGCAACGCGATTCTATACACCGGGAGAAATCAAGGATATGATGATGAAAGCCGATTTCAGCAGGATTGACTATCGGCCTTTGTTTTTCGGAGCCGCCGGAATTCATATTGCTGTTAAGTAACTCGCATTCCAGCCTTGTACTCAACAATCAGACGCCAAAATATGGTAGAAACGACAAAACGTGAACGGCACTCTACCAGCGTTTGAATTTTATCATCATTTCCCGGATAATAGGACAAACCATCTCAAATAGTACTTAAGGAGAAGATAAATATGGCTGGAAAATACGATTACCTGTTTACCAATGAAATTATACATGAGACCACCTATCCCCCGTTCAAGAACATGATAATGCATACCCTGGACAACAAGGACATTAATTTCCAGATACGGTTTACCCATGTCAGCGTGCCATTCGAAGGGCTGGAGCCTCCTCATTCACACGATTTCGACCAGGTTATGCTCTGGGTCCCCTGCACCGACGACCTGACCGCTTATGACGCTGAGACTGAACTGTATCTGGGTGAAGAGGGCGAAAAACATATCATCAACAGGACCACTGCCCTGTTTATTCCTGCAGGCCTGATTCACTGCCCGATAAGACACACAAGAGTCGGCACTCCCTTCTTCTTCGTGAATGCCCCGATGACTCCCGAGTACGGTCTGAAGGTAGACGGAAAAGAAGCCGGTTTCATCGATCTTAAGCTCATCCCGCAGAACAAAGATTAAGTAAAGACAACGATCAGGTATCCTGTTAAAGAAAAATGGAGAAATATATATTTCTCCATTTTTAAATGCCTCTGTAACATAAGAGTTTAGTGCTTAAAAACCTTAGTGACTCCAATCGTGGTAAGTATGAAACCGATTATCACACCAATAATCCCGATATATGCAGAAAAACCCCCGGATACAATACCTTCTTCAAGCTGATTAACTCCGGCTATCAGGCAGATAATAGAATAAGGAATGGAACACAGTAGTAAAAGGACTCCAACAATAAGGGAAATTAGCCCTATTTTCATATTACATCCTAAGATCTTAATAGTAATCGTGAATTATTAAGATAATATTAAGTCAATCCTCATTTAAGTAAAAGGGGATGCCTTTTCAAGGCATCCCCTTACGAATCCCGATTATAAATCAAACCAAAACTTATCGCCATCCATCGATACTGAAGGCCGGGCCGTGACCGCCTCCGAATCGTGCTACCGCCGTCTCCTCCATATTGCAAAGAAGGATATTGTAACTTCCGAAGGGATCGTCACCGCCGGCAGGTACCATGTAGTCATCAGGCAGTTCTTTCCACGGCTTACCCGATGTCCTCTCAATCCCAAGCCACCCGTTAGTGATGTAGTCCTGCATACCCCGCATTCTGAATTCACTGACAGGTTCGAAGCTCCTCTTCCATATCCACTCATACACTTCCTGCTTGGTCTTGAATCCGTAGTCGCACAGGTCTTGGGCTACCTGCGGCGGCATTACCATGGTAAATCCGCCATCCCTGGTTGCCCAGGCACCCTTGGTAAGGTATTCGAGGTAATTGTGCGGTCCGGGAATACCCTTAACATCCAGGAACCTGGCTATAGCGCCGTGTCCTGTCCTCTGGAGTGAACGATAAACACCAGGAGCGTTCTGCTGACCGATACCCCAATCTCCGATAATTCCTCCCGGATGAGGCATGAGAATACTCTCGTCCTTCCTGTATCCCAGTTCCTCATTAAGGCCCTTCCAGCCTTCCGGAAGACCATCGGCATATTCAGCGATAACAAAACCGCCATTGACGATGGGATTGCCAAGCGTAGTGATAGTGGTGACTGTTTCCTTATAACCACCGAGGTTACGCCAAAGGAGACTGCCGACACGACCGATTGCTTTCGCGGCAGGATTACCCGGTCCGAAAATGCTATTGGTCACGTTCATACCTATCTCTTTGTAGATAGGCCCGCTGATGATGAATGCTCCGCCGGCGCCACGTCCGTCACCGGTGCCGCCGCCGGATTCGGCGATTGCCAGCACCACCGGGAACTGTTCCGGTTTACATCCTGCCATCACGGCATTGACCGCAACCTGTTCAACCGTTGCAGTACGGAACATCGGCATGAATCGGATCACATCGCCTTTCTTCCTGATCATCGGCGCTTCGAGCACACGATATCCCGGTACTTCCATGTCACGTTGCAGAACTATTAACTCGTCAGGCTTGTGACTGGTGCCTTTCAGCATCGCTTCTACCCGTTCCTCGGTGGGAATTACCACCGGAAGACCATCTGTGTATTTTGCAAAAGGAGCGTTCAGCATTCCGGGTATATTCTCTGTCTGGTTATAGAATTCCTCGGCCTCGGGTAACGTCCCTTCGAATAATATCCTCGGCTCGTAAGGCGCCCATAGACCGCTTTCTTGTTCTTCGGCGGTCAATGGTCTGGTCAGGGCATCAAGGACAGGTTGTATAAGAATTTCAGCCTCGCTGACTCCACCAACGGAGTTCCGTGAAGCAACAATGTGCCTGATTTTTGGTACTCCGTGCAAAGTGGAATCATGCTCTACCTTTCCTGTCTCTTCTCCAAAATTGATAAATACTGTTGGAATTCCTTGTTTCTCGAGACTCGCTATATAAGGCAACTGCCTGTTAACGGCGTTATGTCACCAGCATACCCCGAGTATCACCGCGTCTGTTGTCTTCTTCTCTTCCTCGGAGAGTTCCATCGGGACGATATGATATCGTTTGTTCACCGTCCAGTTGATGTTGGGGTATCCTGCCTTCAGTTTTTTCTCCAGCGGCACCCATATATCCGCTTCACCGCAGATGCTCATGTGAATGGTCTTGCCGTCCAGGGTGTCCAGCCGGGGCGCTAATGGGTATGTCTTCACCGGCGGCTGGATACCAACCGGATTAAGACACTTATAGATTCTGTCTTCCATTAATCGTACTCCTTAAGCTACATAATTGAATTTTCGCTATACTACATTAATAAACCCGTAATAATTTGTCAAAGAAAAAATCCGTTTGACATGCGTATCAGGTAACGATAGACTATACGCATTTATATCACCAACAAAAACATATAATTGGAGGATCCGAACATGTCAATTGATGGAGCTGTAAAGGATAACTTGCGAAAACGTATTATCAAGGCAAAGGATAACATCGAACAAAAGAACGGAAAGAGTTTGAAGGAACTTATACGGGAAAAAGAGCAGCGAATCGCTGACGCCGCCCAGCTTAAGGTGCCGGACAGGGTGCCTGTGACTGTCCAGACCAACGTCTTCGCAGCCAGGTACGCCGGTATTCCACTTTCCGCGATGTACTACGACCACAACGCCTACCGGATGGCCAGCCTGCTGACAGCGCTGGATTTCGACGCTGACACCGGCGGTATCGGCCTGTTCGCCAATTCAGGTACCATTATGGAATTACTCGAGACCAGGAATGCCGCCTGGCCTGGTGGTACACTTCCCCCGGACACTCCATACCAGTTTGTTGAAGGCGAGTACATGAAGCAGGACGAGTACGATATTTTCCTTGACGATCCTTCCGACTTCGCCCTACGATACTACCTCCCCCGTGTTTACGGGCTGCTGGCCCCCCTGCCCAAGCTGCCTCCATTCAGAGACGCTATAGGCGGATTCGGTATCCAGGGGCTTGCTGCTATCTTCGCTTCACCGGAGTTCAGGGAGATCGGTAACGTATTGATCAAGGTCAACGAGGAACAGCGAAGGCTGAACAGGGAACAGGAAGAGTTCAACAACGAGATGATAGAACTGGGTTTCCCGCCGGAGTATATCGGTGGCGGCTTTGGCAGTGCAGTCATGAGAGGAATCACCGGCAGCGGCGGCGGTGTTCCGGTCGGCGGGGCTGCTTTCGATATGATCTCGGACTTTCTCAGGGGGATGAGAGGTGCGATGCTGGATATATACCAGTGCCCGGATAAACTCCTGGCTGCCTGTGACAGGATATTCGAGTGGCGATTGGCCAGGGCACGACCGTTCTCTCCCGATGCCAATGGGAATCCGCCGAGAATATTCATGGCCCTGCATCGTGGTTCTGACGGATTTATGTCTGTTAAAGATTTCGAAAAATTTTACTGGCCGACCCTTAAGAAGGCTATCATGGCTACGATCGACCTGGGCTGCATTGTCTCCCCGTTCTTCGAGGGAATCTGGAATGAACGCCTGGAATACCTGCTCGATTTCCCCAGAGGAAAGGTGGTATTCCACTGCGAGCTGACCGATGTTTTCAGAGCCAAGGAAATAATCGGCGACCGCATGTGCATCCAGGGGGGAGTACCTCCGACAATCCTCCAGGCAGGCACACCGGAGGAAGTAGACGCGCACTGCAAGAAACTAATCGAAATAGTTGGTAAAGGGGGTGGCCTTATCCTCGGTCCCGGTAGCGCCTCGGACTATGCCAGGCCGGAAAATGTCAGGGCAATGGTCGAAGCCGCCAGAAAGTACGGGCAGTATAAATAGGCTGTCTCCACGGAAGACGGACGTAGAGAATCTGAAGAAGTAGTAATCTATATTAAATCGATTAGCTGTCATCCCGAGGACGACGAAAGGGAACGAAGGATCCCGTTGCATATCGGATCATTATCGACGCATAAAGATAAACAGAGACCATGAAACACTGAGACGGGATTCTTCGCTTCGCTCAGAATGACAATACAGTCTCCTAATAACGCATCCTCCTGTCAATGACGTATTCTCCTGTCATTACCAGAATATTCTATCCATAATATTTTGTCTTTTTCTCGTGATAGGTATAAACTATAAATTATTGTAGAGAGAAAACCTTCCTGCATTACCTCCGGCTTTCCCCACACATAGAGAACCGAATATGAAAGCTGAACCTGTACCCGATGACTAAACTTACCGGCAATAGTCCAACTGACGGTGAGGATAGCGGGATTTCCGTCTCCAAAACAACCGGCTTTTCGTTAGGCAAACTGCACACCTTTTCTTCTTTCAAAAATCCAACTTATCGCATTTATTTCGGCGGAATGATCGGACAGATGGCTGCCATGAACATGCAGAACCTTGCCCGTTCGCTACTTATCTACCTCCTTACCAATTCTCCGGCTATCCTCGGCATCATGTCTTTCGCCAATGCCGTACCCATGCTTATTTTCTCGCTTTACGGCGGGGTAATTGCCGATCGAGTACAGAAGAAGTATGTCCTGCTTATCGGCCAGGCAGTTTCGGCTGTAGTATCACTGGTAGTCGCCATTGCGTTACACATAGGTTATTTGAGCAGCGAGAACCCGGAATCCTGGTGGGTGCTTATTGCAACCTCAATCGTACAGGGGGCAACCATGGGGCTGATGCAACCTTCGAGGCAGGCGATTATCAGCGAAATCGTCAGCGAAGAAGAACTGATGAACGCCATTTCGCTGAATACCATGGGCATGAACTCACTCCAGATCATAGCCCCGGCGATTACCGGCTTCCTGATCGACGCTATCGGGTTCGCGGCAGTCTATTACGCTATGACCGGCACCTACCTTATTGCCGTGGTATTCTTCTTTCTATTACCCAAAACAAGCGCGATGGGATCAGTTGGTACCAAGGCGATAGACAACATCAAGGCCGGCTTAAAGTATGTACGGAACGATAAGCCTATTTTCCTTGTCCTGATATTCTCGCTCATCGTGGTCTTTCTCTCAATGCCGTACGGTATGTTGATGCCAATCTTCGCCGAGGATATCCTCAAGGTCGGCGCCAGCGGTATGGGTATACTCCTGAGCGTGGCGGGAATCGGCTCTATCTTAGGCTCCATAGTTCTTGCCTCGCTGCCGAATAAGAAACGGGGCGTGATGATGCTCGCCAGCGGCATTCTCCTGGGGATAGCCCTTTCTGTATTCTCTTTTTCAAAATCCTGGCCTCTCTCACTGGGATTTATCGTGCTGGTCGGCCTGGGACAGACGGGCCGTATGACGCTCAGCAATACCCTTCTCCAGTATTACGTGGACAACCGGTATCTAGGACGGGTGATGAGTATTTACATGATGCAGTTCGGCCTGACCAGCTTCGGCACGTTCATCGCCGGCATGATCGCCGAGGCTGTCGGGACTCCCTGGGCGCTCGGCAGCTTTTCCATGATACTCTTCGTCGCATCCATCGGCGCAATGTTCTTCCTGCCGACACTCAGGAAGCTGGAGTAGGTGGGGATTGAGAGAGGGGAGAATATATAATATATATTGTTTGAAAAAATACGGGCAGTATCGATAATAATCCAGTCAACCACCACTGGACAAACATCCAGATGTTTGATTTCTTGTACTTACGAATGGCCAAGTGGTCAAGAAAATTTCATTATACTGAGTAAGTGAGAACTAAAGTGTAAAACGACTCATGTTAATCAAACCGCAGCCCAGTTTACAGAGAGCATAAAGGATCTCGACCATGCCAGCACGCCAGGTGATGGGAAATCTTGTGGTAATGACATCACGATTAATCGGTTGAGTGGGATCACTAGTGCGGGACAGGCAGTCACGACGCAGGAAAGGTTATATTACGGTTTATGCTGTGTTCTGTATAAAAATATTCAATTCTCAACCACATATTTTAAATTCACCAGCATTCCGTCTAAGAGACGGTTAGAAGTAAATCGTCGGAATAGCCCTGCACATTTTCCAAGAAAACCAAAAGGCAGTGTGACTTCCTCAGAACAGGTTAACAGGCTGCCGGATGAAGTGGCTTCTATAGTATATCTCTGATTATAGCCCTTAACCACGTTACCTGAGGTCATTTGAAAGGCGACACTCCGGTTCAATATCCATTCCGTAACAACAAAGTGTAACTTCATCATCCGCCCCACAGCTTTTTCTTCAAAGTAAAAAGTAGTCCCTACTCCACTACGTTGCTGGCCGCTATATTTGATTACATTTATGGGAGTACACCATTGTAGGATTTTTTCGGGCTCTACTAAAAATGGCCATATTTCCTCTCCCGTTGCTTTGATTACTATAGACCTGCAAAGTTTCATCCTGTTTAGCCAATTCCTTCATCAAGAACCAATATTAGAAATCAGTGAGATTAATCACCAACTTGTCTCTAAGTATCAGACCTGATGAATCAAATGTCAAAGTTAGCAGAATGTGCAGTACAATTCGAGTAAAATATATTACTTTATCGGGTATGTGCCTAATAAGGTATCTTGGTAGCAATAGATAAATTACCAATGAAAAAGAGGTAGTATCTCTCCCTATCCCTCATCCTCCCTTTCTTTAAACGCCCGTACCGCATAAAGCGTAACCCACTTGTTAGGCTCGTTCCTTTTGCCGACATCAAATAGTTTCTGAGCTGGGACAAAATGTCTTTTTGCGGATTTATCTGGAAGAATTGATTAAAGTGATTCACTCGTAATTCAGATATAAAAAAGCTCCTGAAATCAAGAGCTTATTTTACCAATCGGAAATCGTTCAATTTTGCTTAGGATTTCTATTTTGTAACCATACTTTTAACGATTCCTGGATTTCACCGGAATGACGTCCGCAGAGCAGATTCTCAACACTGATATCGTCATCAAGGTCGTCCCAGTGAATCCCTCGCCCTTTTGCAATAAATCGCCAGTTATCACGTTCTTGCGAGGTTGCATTTAACAACCTCGGATACCAGGCTAATGGAGCAGTAATAGTTATACCATCGCTTAAATCAACTTCCAGAGAATCTTCTGTGCTTTTAACATCAACAGCATCGGGAATCTCTATCTCAGTTTTGAAAAAACTCATGCCACGCCTTCATTAATGAACCTTTGTGTTCCTCTACAATTCTCTGGATACGTTGTCAACTCTGCTAAAGCCACCACTCGCTTCGAGACGAACCGGGTCCAACCAGAATTTTGCTATATTATCGTCTCTTTCAACATGAACGTGCTCCGGTTCATCTCCAACACCTGAAAAGAATAAAATACGATACGGCCCAACTTTCTTAATAGTCGGCATTTACCTTAATCATAGCACATCGAATCTATTACCATTGAACGAACATCGGCATTACGACGTGGACGTAGTTGTCGGAGCCGACCGGACGGATAACGCCGGGACTGGAGGAATTGGTTGTTTCGAGGATTACCTGTGATTCGGCCAGTACACCTAAAACGTCGATGAGATATCTGCCGTTAAACGCAATCTTCATTTCCTCGCCTTCAACAGCGGCGTCAATCTCACCTACATCGTCGCCTATCTCCTCGGAACGGGCGGATATGGTCAGTTTCCCAGGCGTGCTGTCGCCGTCAGATCCCGCCACAAGCCTGACTATTCCACTGCCGTCCCTGGCAAAAATAGAGGCTGTCCTGGTAGCTCTCAGGAAATCAGCGACATCCACGGTCACACGGGTGGAATGGCCCTGCGGGATTAGCTGGTCGTACTGGGGAAACGTCCCCTGGACAAGTTGAGAAACAAGCTCGGTATTTTTCATGCGGAATAACGCCTGGCTCTTGTTCGGATTAATGGTAACATCCACGCCCTCTTCTTCGTCCGTCATCATGCGGTTGAGTTCGGTGAGAGTCCTGGCCGGAATTATCACTTCCGCCTGTTGATTTACGGATTGCGAAAGGTTCAGCTTATAAACAGCCAGCCGAAAACCATCGGCAGCAGCAAGTGTCAATTGATCGTCATTGAACCTGGCATCGACTCCGGTCAGGACCGGTCTCGATTCTTCGGTCGCCGCAGCAAACGCAACGTGGCTTATACCCTTGCCAAGCGTATCCACGTCCAGTCTGGTCTTTATACCCTCGTTGATATCAGGGATCGGAGGAAAGTCCTTGGCATCGACACCACTTATCCGTGCTTCGAACCTGGCGCACTTGAGACTCAATGTCTTTGTCCGAGATGAAAGCTCTATATCTATGTTTTCATTGGGAAGTGAAGCGACGAATTCGGTAAGAAGGCGGGCAGGTACCGTTATAGTGCCTTCCTCTTCAACCTTGGCCCCTATCCAGTAACTAATGGCCATCTCAAGATTTGTCGCAACCAGCTTCAGGCGTGATTGTTCCGCAGTCAACAGCACGTTACTCGTTATCGGCAGCGTTGTCCTGGTAGCAACCGCCCTCCCTACGATACTTAGCCCTTTATTCAAGTTTTCCTGAAGACACGATAATTTCATGATTATCCCTCCAAAAGTTACTGGTAGTGTTGTGTAGTATATACCAAATAATGAGTTTAATTCAAGAGATAATACGTTATCTGGTATATTTATCGATTAATGCTTTACGGGCTTTTTTAGCCGCCCTGGCGCGGTGGCTGATCCTGTTCTTTATCTCGGGTCCAAGTTCAGCAAGTGTTTTACCCAGTTCAGGTATGTATAATATCGGGTCATAGCCGAAACCCAGTTTCCCGGCAGGTCTGAAAGGGACTATCCCCTCGCACTCGCCGGTAAAATATTCCGTTTCACCACCAGGTTCTGCGATGGCAATGACGCATCGGAAACGGGCGGTACGTTTTCCTTCAGGCACGTCCTTCATTTGTAAAAGCAGGTAATCGACCCGCTCCGCATCGGTAACGTTATCTCCGGCATACCTGGCAGACATAACTCCAGGTTCCCCACCAAGCGCATCTACTTCTATTCCCGAATCATCCGCGAGTGTGAGAAGCCGGCTCTCAGCAGCAAATATTTTCGCCTTCAAGCCGGCATTTTCCTTGAATGTAGCTCCGGTCTCTTCGACAATAGTGGTTATTCTTTCGTCAGTCAATGAGACCAGATCAAAGGATACATCTTTAAGAAGACTTTTATATTCACGTACTTTCCCCTGGTTGGTCGTGGCAATAAGCAGCTTACGGTCCAATGTTCCTTAATATACCTACTTCCAGGAAGCGATAAGGTCGTCTATCGGTATCGCCGCCAGTGTCATAGATTGCAGAGTCCCTCTTGAACTGATTTCAAGCGCTATCTTGGTGATAGTAGTATTACCGACCGTTTCGATGATGTTGATAAAATCGTAAGGTCCCAGGATTGCATACTGGGCGAGGATCTTCCCTCCCATTTCTTCCACTTCCTTATTAACCTCTTTGATCCGCTCCGGATTGTTTTTTACCGTTTTTCGCCCTTCGTCAGTTAACGTTGTCAGCATCACATAAACTGCCATTTCACCGTCTCCTAATTAATATTTAGTATGCTAGTAAATAATATAGAATATACCATTGTCAAGATAATAGTAAGTCCATCAACGCCGTATCAGGGTGTTAATTACCGATGACACATTTTTAAAATAGTGAAACAACAATTTAACGTTCATGTAATCAGTTTGAAACATTAACCGGCTAAACTATACACAGAACTGAGATCATGGATAAGAATCATAACATAAGTGTGACAATCCTCGGCAAACGTCCGGATATTATCGAGGAACTTAAATCGGACCTTGTTATTCTCGGGTTCGATCCTAAATCCGTGGATTATCCAGATATTAATGTACAAGATATCGTTCATGATTCGCCCGATATCATAATGGCGGACCTGACCGTGTTCAATTTCAGTGAACTTGCATTCTTTCAGAAATTTATCAGCGAAGATACCATGCCACCCGGAATATCGCTGGTTGCCCTGGTATCCGGGAAGTCGTTATACCGGATCCCCCTGGATTTTGGATTCGACGATATCATCACGTATCCCTATGAAACTTCCGAACTGAGTTATCGCCTGCACAGACTCACTCAACTGAATCACCGCGACTCGATAGAAGGCACATTATATATTGGAGACCTGTCTATCTCTCCTTCAACGTATGAAGTCAAAGTGAATGGTCAATCAGTCCCCTTCAGCCACAAGGAATACGAATTATTCAAATTTTTGTTTACACATCCCAGCCATGTATATACCCGCGAAGAACTGTTCGTAACCATCTGGGGGAACAGCAACCTTGGAGAAAGTCGTACCGTGGACGTGCATATCCGGCGAATACGGGCGAAGATCGGCGATAACGACCAGACATATATCAAGACAGTTCGCGGTGTAGGATATACCCTTCGTTTTGAAAACAACTGACGTTCGTTACTGATTCGACCAGAACGGCAGGTAAAATCCAATCTTTTCTTTCATTTTATTCAGAGATATATTCCCAACGGTCCTGGGTTTTCGTAATACAACCTTAATGTGAATGTAATATGAATTTAACAAACCTGAAATATCCGTGAAATATACGAAGCCTATCATAGAAATATACAAAACAAAAAGGGAGGAACATTAAATGGAGATAGTATTTGGAGGAATAGCATTCGTAGTATTATTCGCAGCCTGGGTCATAATACCCACCATCGTTAAGAAACGCCACGCAGTGGAAGCAGCAGTTGAAGCAGAGGAAGATGTAACAGAAGTATAACCAGTGGACCGTTAGTACCTGAATAAAGAGGAGGCAGAACGATGTTCACCAGAAAACATCCTGGCAGCGAAGAAAACGCATCGGTGTCCTTGTTGGGCAGGCGAAGCGTGAAAATCGCGCTCATGGTGTTAATACTCGGAGTGGCATTTCTGGGCGTTCCTGCAATAGCGAACGCAGCTGATCCATCCGGGGCAGATACACTGGCGGCTGATCCAACAGCCCCGGTAAATATGGTCTGGACATTGATTTCCGCGTTCCTGGTATTCTTCATGCAGCTCGGGTTCGGTTTCCTTGGTGCGGGACTTATAAGGAAGAAGAATAACGTAAACTACTGGACCAAGAGTTTTATGGACTTCTGCATCGCCTCACTCGGTTTCTGGGCTTTCGGTTTTGCCATAATGTTCGGCGGTTCAGCAGCATTCCCCGGACTGGATATGGGAAATGTTTTCCTGGGATATTCGGGGTTTTTCCTGTCGGGAGAGAGCTACGATGTTTCTACGATTATGTACTGGCTCTTCCAGATGGTCTTCGCCGCTACTGCCTGCACCATAGTAGCCGGTGCGGTAGCAGGAAGAATGAAGATAACGGTCTACCTTGCATACAGCTTTATAATAGGCTCTATTATCTACCCGATCTACGGTCACTGGATATGGGGCGGTGGATGGCTGAGCAATATTACTATCGGCGGCGCCACGGGTGCTGTAGACTTCGCCGGATCAAGCGTAGTCCACATGGTCGGAGGCCTTGCAGCGTTGATAGCAGCCGCAATGGTCGGCCCTCGAATCGGTAAATTTAATAAAGACGGCACTCCTAACACCATAAAAGGTCACAGTGTTCCCTTTGTAGTTATCGGTACTTTTATACTCTTTTTCGGTTGGTTCGGATTTAACGCCGGAAGTACCGTCGCTGCCACCGAACTCAGAATCTCGGTTATAGCAGTCAATACCTTCCTGGCGGCAGCAACCGGGGCAGTTGTAGCTCTATACTGGAAATTAACGACTACCGGAAAGACCAACATCCTGGCTGCCTGTAACGGAAGCCTGGCAGGACTTGTAGCAATCACCGCGCCCTGCGCCTTCGTTCCGCCCTGGGCAGCCGTAGTAATCGGCGCTATCGCGGTACCATTCATGTTCGGAACTGCACATATAGTCGAAAACAAGCTGAAGGTAGATGACGTGGTCGGCGCCGTACAGGTACATTTCGGGGCCGGAGTCTGGGGAATTTTATCGGTCGGTATCTTCGCCGACGGTACGTATGGAGTAAGTGGCGTGATAGCCGGTGAATGGGGACAGTTAGCACTCCAGGTAATCGATATATTCGTAGTTATAGCCTGGGTAGTCCCCACCGTATTCGCCCTCTTCTGGTTGCTCAAGAAAACGATGGGACTCCGGGTAAGTGAGAAAGAAGAACTACAGGGACTGGATATATCGGAACATGGCATGGAAGCTTATCCGGAAGATGCGTAATTAATTAACGAACGAAAACACAGGCGGGAGATTTTTCTCCCGCCTGTGTTTTCTCTACACTCGGTGCTACCTTACAGGCCAGGTTGGTATATCATCCGCGTCCAGTCCGCATTCGCGATACAGATCTTTATAAAACTGCGGACGCGGGAAATCGGCATTAAACTCAAGGAAAGCATTATGTCTGTATCCCATTTTCCTGTCTTCGAACGATTTAATCTGTGATACGAGTAAGTCCATCTTATCCGCCGGAAGCGAATAGATAATCTCGTCCTCACCTGCCAGAGCGCGCCCGTATTCGCCGGGATCAGGCAGCGTTACATAAGATTCGCCCGACAGAGCCGGTACGACGGACATCGCGCAGGAAGCAACCGGGTAAATCATCGAGTATATCGGCTTTTCATCGGTAAAACTCATTGCGTGCAGCATATGCCTGAGCTGCCCGACATTAGAATATATCAGTACAATATCGGGTTCGAAATTCGCTGTCTTTAAAGGCGCCGATACTATCCCGATATATTTCCCGTACTCGATAAGAGGTATACGCTTCATATCATTGGTAAGTGCCGGGTAATTCTCGGCAATCTTCGGATCTATCAGTCCATAGGAAAACAGGGAGCCCCAGCACCAGTTATCTTCCTTGAGCATCGCGATAGATTCGCCCATCCGCCGTGACACTGCAAAAGCCTGGCACTGGGCCAGGTGATACCCTCTATCTTTCTTCGGTCTTACCGCTCCTTCCGGGATATCAGCTTCGGTTTTGAGCATCTTCACTGCGAGCGGTGAAGTTCTTAGTATCATCAGGTTTTCCAGGTCGACTCCATATTCATGATATTTTTCCAATGTTGTCATAATAATCCCTTCTTTCTATACTTTTTTACCCTGCCCTATCATTATCTTCCAGAACCAGGTCAGGTTAACCTTTTCGATAGTGATATCTTCGTATCCTGTAGCTTGAAAAATTTCTCTTAACCTTTTTGATGTCGCACTCCCGACATGCGCCTTTTCACCAAATTTCCCGGTATAATCAACCAATCTCATTAACAGGAAATCATCACATATATCCTGAATGATAAATATTCCACGACTCTTGAGTGCTCTATTTACACGTAAAAAGATATCTTCCTTGTTGTAAAAATGATGAAAGGCATTTGTGCTTATAACATAATCGAAACGGTCTTCATTATCCAGGCTGCTGCCGCTCATTGTTTCGAAGGTTATATTCGTATCTATCGTATCATCCACCTTCTTTATAGCCTGATCGATCATCTTCTCAGAAAGGTCAAACCCGATTACTTCTCCTGTACCTCTTAACATTCGACCGATATCTATCGTTGCCTGTCCGGTACCACAACCCAGGTCAAGAATTGACATTCCCTCGTCCATCTTCATTTTACTGAGGACCAGCTTTTGGGCGCGGCGCTGGAATGACTTAACAAGCTGAGACTTGTCATAACCTTCAGCCGTTCGGTTAAACTCATCGGCGATGTATTTTTCCCGACGCTCTTTTTCCATTAAATTAAATCCGTCACTACGTTGAAGTATATAGATTATCAACGCGTATCTCAACTGTTGAATACTGGGATTTTTCAAAAAACATATATCGCTGTAAATATATATTGTCTTGTTACTGATTTTATCCAGATGGTAGAATGACTTATAT
>CAZBQL010000068.1:10248-17047 GCA_964493985.1 uncultured Dehalococcoidales bacterium | reverse complement strand
GGTACGAATACCAGCGTCATCTTTCGTTCCGTGTAAATCTCTAACCGTCCATCAACTAGCCGGTAGCTGATTATTGGTGAGAAATTACCGATTGCTGAAGGCCTTATTCTTTTCTGCCTGAATATAAATTCTCCCGAATCGTCCCGCCTGGCTCTCCCACTCGAGGATGTGAAGACTATATCATCACCCTCGGCTTCATACAGGTATTCATAGGTACTGTGCCCATCTTCACCGTGCAGAGAGACGCCGTCTTCATCGAAAACGATAGTGCTCGTCTCATTCTCACCGACAGGTTCACCGTCGACCGAATATAAACGCCAGCTTGTGCTGATAAGGTCTTGCGGATTCATCGGGTATTCAGGTCTTCTTTCGAACACCACCAGAATTTTACCCGAATCGTCTACCAGAGTCAGAGTATCTCCCTCTATGATGACAGAATATGAATTCCGTAAACACTTGAGAAAACTATCCTCCAATGCTACTACTTCATCGGCACAGCCCACACTGTTTTTCCCCGCTCCGGAAATCCGGATATACGGCCCTTTCTGATTGTAATAACACCAGTACTGGTTGCATGCCGCGGTCCCAGCCACTATCCCGTCATATTTGAGAAACATGGTGACAAGGACACCGGAAAGCACGTCACTTCCGTTTACAGAGACCGCCCACCACTGCGACCAGTTGAGTTCGTCTTTATTGGACCGATCAATCGCCCTGTCTTTTTCAGTTAGAATGCTATCCGGTATTTCCAGTCCTTCGTACTGGAGTATGTTTACGCAGTCCGGTATCTCCAGTTCTTCCCGCTGTATCACTTTAACCGCCGATTCTTTATCGTAAAACCGAAAATCAACGCTGTTATTCTGCATATCGATATCCGTATAGGCGTAAACACCTCTTTCTTCCATTAATGACATGATGCTGTCCCTGATCTCCTCCAGTTCTTTATAGCTGTATTTGAAGTTCAATATCTTTATACTATCGGCAAGGGGAGAACCTTCCTCGACGTATTTATCGATGATTACCTGACCATCTCCCTTGAACGCGAAGACGAACCTGTATTCAGGCTGGTGCTGAATCCAGCTTCCGGCATAGGATTCCTCATTTTCTTTGATGACAGCCTGAAGCGGTCCGGCGTCATTCATCAACTCGAATCGTTCGATTGCTTCTTCGACACTCACACCTTCGTACTCGGCATAAACTTCAGCATCCCGGCGGATAGCGTCTTCGTCCTCCTGTTCGGTCTGCGACACGCTGTCCGGCTTTTTAGACTCTGTCTCTACTTCACCGCAGGAAACCATGCCTGTCAAAATTAGTATTACCAGTATCGATAATAAAAATCTTCTGATATTCATCATTCCTCACCGCGTGTTTTCTGCAAGAACCGCCTGACCCCGGCATATCCGAGGATTATTAAGCCGCAAATAAATATAGCCAGTCCGATAAAGTAAAGGCTTTCCGGCAGGATGGACTCGAGATATACAGTCGAAGGACCTTCGATCGACGAAACGACCTTAAATTCATTACTTCTGAATAACGAGTAAATGAACATGACGAGTGCTGTGTTGACCGGTACAAACACCATAATAAGACCGATAGTCACCAGTGTACTTAGTTTACGCCCTATATTCATCATCAGGTCACTTTCCTTAATCCGCGGGTAATACCCGTTCTACGATTAATTTGAGGTTGTAACATTCACCCGGCATTTCTTCAAACAATTGCCTGGCAAGTTCGGTGTATAATCCGAAAACCGTTATCCCGTCGAGAATTACTTCCTCCCCGTCCCGGGCGATCACGTTCTCATCAGCATCCAGGATTTCCAGTATCCCGTTCTCAACCCGGGCCCGAAAAAGCGAAGGCCAGATCGGAGTATACTCGATAAGGTGGGTATTATCAGACCCCGATAATACCGAAATGTAAGGACACCTGAATCCATCCTTACGACTCGCCACCAGTGTTCCGGCAACGGTTACATTCCGACCGCCCTTTTCCTCCAGTGGAACTTTTTGCGTCATGAAGTAATACTCCTGTCCGTCACAATCGATTATTTCCAGGTTGAAAAGATTCGAAGAAAAATTCAGATTCAACCTTGCTCCGGACTGGACCCAGTACTCCTCTTTTCCCGGGAGTGTATCTCCGGGAAGTGTACCTTTTTTCAGCGGAAGTACATACGGGTTCGATATTCCCCCGCCTCCCATGTAAATATCTTCACCGACCCGGCCGACCACGTTGCCCTCGCTGTCCCATACCTCGATCGTTCCATCGTTGTTATGAACGAAATAACCGGGCAACCAGATGATGGTGTAGCCATCCACTTTCAAGTAACCGTCGACTAATTCAAGTTTGCCAAAAAGCTGTGCATCCATGTACGCCGTCGGACGGACTAATAGCTGCGGAAAGTGGACTGAAGGATCAGGATTGAGTCCTTCCGGAGGATCAATCCTTTCGATAACCACCACGTGCTCAGGCATCTTCAATCCGGCTTCATCCATTGCATTACCGAGCGTCATAATATTGGGAACGTATACCTCGACCTTCTGAGAAGACTGATTTATCTCTGTTTGGTATGTCTGGTTAATGCTGTCCAGCAATTCTATTGTTTCCTGTTCAATCGCCTGAAGTTCGGTAATGTCCGGTCCGCAGGCGGATAAAACCAGAGTCAGAAAAACAAACATAGCAACAATCATGAGTACAGGTCCGGCGGTTTTCACACTTCACCTCCCTGCCTGTACCTGAGCAGATATCCTCTGGCGATATTCAGACAACCCGCAGTTATCAATATCCCGCAGATAGAAACATACGGGATAGAAAATCCGGGTCCCATGGTTGGGATATACACAACATTAAGCCAGAAAACACCGTTGACTATTTCCAGCAGTCCACCCTGCGCCGGCCACCTCCAGGCGATCCAGGCAAGGACGAGTAATGCCGGAAGTTGGAAGAACGCACTGGCAATAAGATAATCAGGCGTATAGAAAGTAATTGAAATGATCAAGACGACAAATCCAAAAAAGGTCGCGGTTCCGGCAAGACTCAGATTAACGATAAGTGCAGTTTTCCGGAGTCGTTTCGTAAGATCGGAATCTTCGGCCAACGCCGTTTTTCTTCTCATTCCCGCGATAATACCGATGATTCCGCCAGCAATAAGAAGCGCATATAAACTATAGTAAACGGAAACCGGGACAGCAGTTTCTATATGGCTGGACTGTATAGTCCGGATATCCCCGATTATCTGTAGAGAACCGTATACTACAGTGACAACACCACCGAAACCAGGCCACCACCAGGAATACAGTACTATCGCTACGGCAATACCACCGGTAATCAGCACCTGATCCCACAACGGGTCAAAGGTGTGCCCGATTGTGAACGTATCGGGATCGCTGGTGAAAAAACTTATTACAAGTATTCCCGATGCGGCTATAAGTAAGAGTATTCTGTTCAGATACAGCAATTTCCCGTTTCGAATCATAACCTGTTTTCCGTTACTCATCTTTTATTCCCCGATCTGTACTATCTCTTTTACTTTACTCGTCAGCATGGAATGAGTGTTCCACAGAACGGGGTGTCCCTCGATATAGATCTGGTTATTACGCTCGATAACAGTAATAGCCCCTTTTGTGATGGAATAAAAAACCATAGTGAATTCTATTATGTCAGGTTCGGGAAGCGGACCGAAGCGTGCATATCCGGGATCAACTGGAAGGGCATTGACCATACGGGAAAGCCCGTCGATAATATAAGTGTCTTTAACAGATAGCGGGGCATACCCCATATACTCGATCTCAATACGCTCGATATCCGAAGGGATCAATTGGTCGTTATATGGCCGGGCAATACGGATATCTTCCGATACGATAAGTTCGTATGCCGATGATAATATTTGACCTGTCGGAAGTGTGTTGATTTCCACACTCACTGCGGGCTGTGAAGGTATCCAGTATTTCAAAACCCGGCTAGTTACACTACCAAACGAATTACCGGAGGTATAGCCTACCTCAAAGTGAAAACCCGCTTCTCCGAATTTCTCTTCGTACCATTCTATGATGTCATCCATACCGGCATTGACCTTGTATTCTACCGAAGCGGTACGGTATTGCGGCTCTCCGTTCAGCGTCACCGTTTGTTGTGCGGGGATCTCTCTCGGTATTGCATTCTCTTCCATGAACGTCGAAGGCGTTGAACCCGGATAGACCGGCAGGCTTGCAAGTATTTCTTCTGGAGTCCGGTTTTCATACTCAACGAACTCGATTGTGCACACATTTTCCAGCGTTTTGTTACCTGGTTTACAGGCAGGGAAAACCGATAGTAGTGCTAATAATACCGGTATGATTATAATCATCAGGTAATTATGTATTCTCATACAACCCATCCTGCTATGTATGGTACAACCGGCAGAATCCACGGCGCGGTGAAGAACGCCATCACGGCGCCGAATATCAATGCCTGGCGCTTATCCAGCTTGAAGTATGAATATGACAGGGCAGCATTAACCAGGAACAGCAGAGCCATCGGCAACAATAGCCAGACGAACTGGAGCCACTGTGGTACCGCCGGCAGCCATTCCGTAGATTTACTGAGGTTCATATCCCAGGTAAGTTCGAAATATGCCCAGTCGATAACAAATCCGAGAGCTGTTATGATCAGGCAGTAAAACAGTCGGTGCCACCAGAAGTGTATCCTGATCTCCCCCGCGTCAGGGAGTCGCGGCAAGGTTACGGAAATTACCACCAGGTTCCAGATAAAATCGAATAACGTACCCAGCGGTACTCCAAAAAACAGTAAAATAAGGAAGAAACCGCCGGCATCATAGAGTGTTATGGACCTATCTTTTTCTTCGTTCATCGATATTCCTCAACGGTCGATTCGTATTCCACCTCCCCAGACACGGTTGCCGTCCGCGTCAAGCCGCTGGGCGTAGATCATATCTCCACGCACGGCACTTTCACCTAATCTACCGATAACAATAACTCCACCCGACTGATCGTTGAATACGGTTTCTATGAACTGGTAAACGGCGCCCGGAACATCGAAAACAGGAACACCCTGTTCATCCCACTCGATATTGCCGTTGGAATCAAGTTTTCGAGCCCGGGCCTCTGTATATACGCCGGATGCCTTTTCCAGGACCCAGGTGACAATTACACCGCCGGTTCTATCCGGAGTATAGTCAACACATTCATATTTCCGGCTATCGTCCGGTAAAACTTTCTGTTCCTCCCACATCCGTTCTCCTGATGAACCCAGCTTTTTTATCCAGTAAATACGGAGTCTTTCCCGGGGATCTCCATAGGGAGGGTCTTCCTCTATCCTGATACTGAAGCTGCCGCCTGTGCCATCGTCGATGACTAGTTTTGATAAATCGAGCTTCTTAATGTCCAGAAGGTCTCCTTCGGCATTCACGTGAATTTCGAGATCGGCCTCATCCGACGTTCGGATGATAACTCCTCCTTCATCATCACTCTCCGCAGACTGGATGAATCCCTTACCTGCAGAGATTTTTTTAGGCCAGATATAATTCCCGTTCGCATCTAGTCGTTGAACGTAAATTTTAATTTCTCCAACAGTATCTTCCTCGTTCCATGTTACAAATACACCACCAGCACCATCACTAACAATCTGATGAAATCCTTCATAGGTTGGTCGTGATCGGATGGCTGTCCCTTTAATACCGGCGGCTTTTTCTTCATCGGTCAACGGTCTGAATGGAGAGGAGGAAACAACCAGTAATCCGTCGTCACCCCAGAGGTACCTTCCGTCAGAGGCTATCTTCTGCAGTCGAAGGTAATTATCCCACAGGCCTCTGTGATATACGCTGTAATTATCCCAGGCGATAAGAGCGCCGCCGGTGCCATCCGGAATGACAAATCGTTCCCTGCCGGCGGAGACAGGCTCATTTCTCCAGACAACCTGCCCGTCATGCGTTATCCTGCGACAGTAGAAAGGAATCGGCTCATAATACGACGGATCATCACGGTCATCTGAACGAGCAGAGGTGTCATACCAGCTTACTATCGCCCCGCCAAGACCATCTTCAATAATAGAAAGACTGCTTCCGGACGGGCATTCGGCAATGAAAAGTCCTTCCTTCCCCCACTGAGCCTGTCCCATACTGTCTATATGCTGGGCGTAGATGGTATTGTCCTTGTGCACGACAACGATTACGCCACCCGAATCATCGCTAACGGCGACCATTCCTGTACTGTCCGAACTGCTGGTTGGAAATACCTGGTTGCTGCAGATGATAACAACCGAAATAGCGACGACAATCGCAACTATTACCAGTGATACGAGCCAGCGGTGTTTACTGATCATCTCCATCCGGATACTCATAGACAATATTTCTTTCTATCTCCTCGCGATAAGCTTCTTCCGTTTCTTCCTCGGCAATGGTTATTAATTTCGTGTAAATCTCATCGAGTGGATAAGGCAATTTTTTATAAGGATTTTCGATTTCAGGAGTAAAAAAACCAAAAGCTGTTACGCTGTTATCTATGTCCCCATTATGTGCGGAAATAGTTGCGTATAAATCGCTGGTTACTCCTGACTTTGCATTAGGATCAGGTGCCTGAGTGTATTCTTCGAGATCATTGAAACCGACTGAATCGAGAAAACCTAACAGATTGGTTAAATCTTCCATAGTGATTTTTCCGATTCTCCAGGTTATTTTCGGAGGATTCTCGAGCCTGGGAGGTCGTAAATCCCATTCTTTGATGTACGTTAACGTACCATCCTCATATATCGATAGTACATTATTCCTGCCGCCCATTACCCACGAAAGGTCCATTGAAATGACCGG
>CAZBQL010000068.1:0-10148 GCA_964493985.1 uncultured Dehalococcoidales bacterium | reverse complement strand
GCGTAAATGAAGTTGACCGGGTAGGGCAGTTCATATACAAGGTCGATGCCCCCTTGCAAGTACCCGAACGCGGCTACCACGTTATCCACACGGCCGTTATCAGCGGATATTTTAATGTAGTTACCTGTCTCTAAGGATATTTCCGAGACGTCGTCCGCTATGTCAGCCAGGACGAGTTCCAATAGGCTTTCCGATATGTAGGTGGTCTCGATATCATTAAAATCGAGTGTTTCAAGATAACTGAAAAAGGAATTGATTTCCGAAGTCTTCAGTTTGCCTGTCCTCCAGGTGCGAGTGAATGCATCTCCCGGCCTGAGTCCCCCTGTCCCGGCCCAGTCACGGACGTGAATGACCGTCCCGCCTTCATAAATGGATAGCTGGCTGAGCGCGCCTCCTTCGGGGAAGCTGACATCCATTATGACGAGTGGTTCTCCTTCAGGTATCTCAATTTTATCTTCAGGATTAAGCACGAACCAGATGCCGAATCCCATCGATGCCAGTATCAGGACCACCAGACCGGAATAGAGCCACGTCTTACCTGTCATATTCTGTCTCCTTCATGAATTTCTGCCTTCGCTGTTTCCATATCACAGATAGTTAATCACTTTTAATTCTTCATAAACGAATACCCTTTTAACCCTTATAACGTATTTCCACGGCAAAAAGTTGCCCATGATATGAAATTTTTTTATTCATCGTTAATTTTCCTCCGGCGGCAACAGGCCTTGTTCTCTCAGTTCCTGTTCGGTGACCTTATTCTTATCAGCATCATTGATATGAAGCGTAATAGTCCGGCTGCCGGAGCCGACTCCTTCGAAGTCGTACTTCACCGGTATCAGGTAGGTTCCCGGGGCGATGTCATAAGCTGTTGTTATGAGAACTCTGGATTCATATTCGCCGTAAGGTCCGGCGGTGAATTCCTCCGGTCTGATGCTTGCAGTAATACCCTCAACGAGCGCCTCTTTGTCTATTTTCAGGGTAACTTTGCCCGGCCCGCTATTGCCGCTGAACAGGTTGGCGTATATCTCCCTTGTCATCCCCGCGTCGCAGCGTATTACATCGCCTGGTCCTCTCCACGGGTAGCGGGTAAACATGAGGTGGACAGAATCGACTACCCCCGTGATTTTTTCTTCGATAGTTTTCAGCTCTACTCCGTTGCAGTTAAGCCCCGGCACCAGCCGGAGAGCTTTTCCCTGAGGCAGGATATAGTTCATCGAGTATACCTTATCTCTCCAGACCATGAAGTGCCCCTGGGGATGAAAATAATAGCTGCCGGTCTCGCTTGTACTGAGAAACAGCAGGTAGCGGTCACCCGGGTGAAACAGCGGGCAGGAAGATATATCAGAGTAGGGCACGTCGGGCGAACCCATCTGGCCGATTGTGATTTCCTCCATATCATCTCCCTTCAAGACCGATTCAACCTTAAAGTTCCAGTAGGTCGTGTACATCGGGTGCTCATCTTCTATTTCGCTGATACTGTCCGCCGTACCGACGACGATACTATCCGAATGAGCGCACATGTCTTCGATGCTGTCATAGATAAAAGCCCAGCTTGGGTCTGTGCTTCCTCCGCTGCGCTGAGGAGGACCTTCTTCCCAGTCGATTGTTTCCTCCTCCGTATTTGCGCATGATACCATCCCCGCTGCCAGCACCGCGCTGCAGACCAGCAGAACAAACGCCGGCTTTATGGACTTCCACCACTTTTTGATGATTTCAAACACTCCAAAAAAATTAAAATCAGCCATATAACCTCGTCCTCCGGAAAAACGATTCAAATATATATACGGACGAGTCAACAAAGTATCACATGTTATTATAGCATTCGTATGTGATATATCAAATAGTGTAAATAATTCGATAACAAACTGCTACCGGTCTCATGGAACCTTGAAGTGAAAAATCCAGGGTCCAGCCAGACGATTTTCACCACTTGATTCACCAATCAGTACTTTCTGCCCATCGATTTCAGTTTCGGTCATTTCAGTCAACTCGGGTGGAAGTATCAATTCTCTAATTGTAATCTTCCATTCGCCATGTTGAGTGGTAAAATCGCCGTTGAAATAACTCCGGTATTCAGAAGAGGACTCACCCATTTTACGTCCGAAACTTTCCATCTCTGAATTACCGTCAGGTAACGTTAATGCAATTATCGGTGTTCCTGAAGAATTCTCGCCCTGAGGAAACCGGAAAACCGCCTTTGTCGCCCAGGGAGTTATATCGATTATTTCCAGCGTAATAGCGATGCCAGATCGCTCCACCGTCTGTTCAACATCGACGGTCTCAGCAATATTAAATGACACATTAAAATCGAATGTAAAAGTCTGGATTTCTTCGGGAAGCGGTGATTCGCTGATCTGTAAATCTAATCTCAAGCCGAGTGAAGACGGTTTTCCTGTTACCGGAGAAGCATCGAAACCCGCTATCAAGGCAATACGCTCAGACGGGCGCCAGTCGCCCATAACCATATCCGATCCCGGCACGACGCCCATACTGAACATCATCGGCAGGTCCAACCCATTATCTGTTTTTAGTTCATTTTTGTGAGTGAAGTATCTGTCCCGCGGACCACTGACAGTAAAACCCACCAGTACCACATTACCATCGGCATAAGCGCGTTCGAGACTGACGGTAATATCTCCAACCGTCTGACTTATGTCTAACTCCTGGGCCAGTCCTGCTTCTTCAATTTGTCCGGCGTAATTCATGAAAAGTTCTTTTACAATGAAGGTGGTTGCGTAAGCTGTCCCGCCGATGACAAGTAAAGCAAGCAGCGCCAGAGCCCATGCCAGGCGGGTTTTAGGCACAATTCTATTCCATAACGAAGCTCTTTTTCGGTCTTCAAGACCTGCAATTATATTGTTCCACCATTCTGCCGGAGGTTCTGCCTGGTTGACTTCTACTACGAAGAAGTCCCTGAGTTCTTGTTCTAATTTCTCCACTTCCATATTGCTATCTTCTCACTTCCCGGTTTCCACCTGTTTACGGAGAATTTCGCCGAGGCGGTCGAGCGCACGGCTAAGTCGGGACTTAATAGTACCTTGACGTATACCTGTCACGGCCGCTATTTCGGGTATGGTAAGTTCGGAAAAATACCTTAGGACAACTACTGCGCGTTGGCCGGATGGCAGCATTTCCAAAGCCCGTCTTAGATTCCGGTATCTTTCATGACTAACCGCAATCTTCTCGGTTTCGTCGGGATCTCCCCCTGCCTCGGGTATTTCTTCAACAGGAATCATCGGCAGTCGTTTCTTCCGCTGTTGCCGGTTTACTTCGTTCACCACTATGCGTATCAGCCAGGCTTTCAGGCTGGTCCGAAGACGGAGAGAAGCGATATGGTTCCACATCTGTATCAGTGAATTTTGTACCGCATCTTCCGCCGATTCCCGGTCACATGTCATCAGGTAGGCAGTACCAAAAACCACCGAACGGTACTTCCCAACGAGCGTGCGGAACGCTTCTTTATCTCCCGCCTGACACTTGCTGATAAGGATTTCTTCTTCTGGCTCGATCGATCAACAGCCTTTCTTTAATGAACCCCTCTTATATATAAGATGCAGGTTTTCTCAAAATCGTTCCATTATTATTAACTCATTCAGCAAAGAATTACGATACCTGTAACCATACGAGACTTGAATATCTTCTTGCTCTTTGAATATCTCCACAAAAGGGAAATAAAACAGGCTCCGGTAGTAACCGGAGCCCGTACGGCAGCTTTAAACGATGGTTAATCCTTTTTCATATCCCTATTGATTATTTCTTGTCGAAGTACTTCATGATATCGAACCCGTGCAGCGGACGGGCGAATGCGCCCATCGGGGTCAGGTGAAGGTCGCCGTTCCCATCCGGACCGTCGCCCATACCGAAGAAGAATCCGCCGTCATGCATAATCCGCGGATTCAAAATAAACGTGCCCTGGTTTCCATTGCAGGCATCTTCCGTCCAGCTCATTAGAAAAGCATCATCCCGTAATTTAACATACAGACATGGCGAACTCCACATCCAGCCGCCGGTATTATTCGGCAGCATTATCGTCCATGAATAGGACTCCGGAGAGCTGTATACATGAATCGACTGCATCTGTTCCCCGTACGCCCATGAGAATGCCTTGCCGACCAGTTCCGTCGTGAAATCGTGTCTTTCCACAGCCGGCGGAATCGGTCCCCCATCAAGTTCCAGGACACCGAAAATAGCCCTGTGTCCCACTTCCCAGGGTTTACGCCCATTCCCAAGCTGAGCGTCCACGCATGTTGCCCGGGCGTTCGAAAAATCGACAGCCTGAGTAAGGCAGCGTAACGGATTGCTTCCCGTGCAGATATGGCAGAAGAGGATAATATCCTTTGCCGCTTCATAGCCCCGGTAAATCTCGGAATGCCAGGCACTTTCGCCTTCTTCGCGCCATTTCAGATGCGTTTCATCGATGATATCATATTCCCAGGCGGGACCATCGTCATACCGCAGCGTAAAGTTCTTTCCCACCATATAGTCGGATTCTTCCATGGTATTGAAACTCGACATTATGGACTGCCCTTCGAAAATCTGGCTTCTTGTCCTGACGACTTCGTCTACTTCGGCCCTGGTATAGTCTTTATGCATAAACCTCGGGCGGTAGGAAGGCCGTACACCCTTATTTTCCGGATTAATCTGCATGCGGTGTCTTTCGGTATAAGGAATCTCAGTCCCGTAATCTGTCAGCGGCTCCAGGTTCGTCGATTGACCGGTAACCTCGCCGGTGCCGGAATACATTATGTAATCAAGCTTATCCTCTTTATCGAAACCAAGCCGCATACCGATATGCCCGATGGTAAAAAGGTCGATTACTTCCAGGGTAAACGTGCCGGAAAATTCCTGCTCAACCCGGGAATATATATAGAGCCTGTCATTAATCTTGATATAATCGGACGGCGCAGTGATAGTTATCCCGCCAAGCGGGTCACTCAGTTCGATAAAGGAAGACCAGACGACCGACGGGAAAAAGTAAAGCATCTCCGTACCGTCATCATTCTTCCAGTAGGTACCTTTTCCTTCGATCCGGTTCGTCAGTGCATGTCGCTCTTCTGGAGCCGGAGCGCCGGTATCGACATAGCCGGACATGAAATGACGCCACACCTCGCGTTTGTCCGGCTCGAATCCGCAAAACCATAACTCGAAAGCGGTAACAAGGTCTGTCTTGGTATCATAGACAATACCATAGCCGCGAACGGTTTCCGGTATCATGTGAGTAAAGAGAATTACACCGTCAAGTTCCTTCGCCGAATACGGTGCCGTTACAGCAGCACTTCCTCCCTCCGAAAACGTGAGTTTATCCCTTGACTCGAATGTATACTCGAGCGTTGGACCATCATCAAGAATTATCTTGAGAGCCCTCCCTGCAAGCGTCTCCGAGAGTGGTGAAACGCTTGTCGCCGCCGGTGTTGGTCTGAGCTTTGCGAAAATTTGTCCTTCAGTCAAAGGTGTATAGTTATTGTAGAAAGTAGACCTGAAGTAATTCATACGATTCACCCCTTCTTGGTATTTGTCCCTTCCGGATTGGAGTTAAGTAATAACCGGAGGTTCTTATAACAGGTCAATATCACAGTTTCAATTTCTGCACATCTAAACCTTGTACTTCTCTACAACCTTCATGTTTAAGTCCACTCCGATACCCGGTGACTTCGGAAGCGCATAATAACCGTCTTCCCAGACAAACGGTTCGACGATTATTTCGTCAAAGTATCCTCCGCCCTTGTAGATACTTTCCATGATGAGAAAATTGGGCACCGAAGCGGCAATCTGTAGGGCTGCAGCGGTGATGACGGGACCTCCCCAGACGTGAGGTGCCATCTGCGCGTAATAACCTTCAGCTACGGCTGCGATCTTCTTGCATTCGCTTATTCCGCCGCACGAACCAAGATCAGGCTGTAAATACACGGCTGCTCCATCTTCCAAGATCCTGGTAAAATCGAAGACGGTAGAGAGTCTTTCGCCAGTGGCGATGGGAATGGATGTACTCCTGGCTACTTTAGCCATTTCCTTGGTATTCTCAGGCGGCACCGGCTCCTCGAACCACAACGGTCTGAACGGTTCGAGAACCTTTGCCAGGCGGATAGCTGAAGCCGTAGTAATTTGGCCGTGTGTTCCGATTAAAATGTCAGCTTTATTACCAATAGCATCCCGCAAAGCGCCGATGGTCTCTTCCACTTTTGCGTATTGTTCCAGGGTCATGTTGAACGGATTACGATAGGCGCCCCCGTATCCGACAGTTCTCGCTTCCTCTGGTGTTAACGGTGGTTCGAAATGTATCATCGGCACCGGGTCGAGTTTCACTCCCGTAAAACCTTCCTCGACCAGATACGCGGCATTTTCGGCAATCCATTTCGGATCAAACCAGTCGGAACGTACCGGACCTCCTGTCTTGATATTGTAGATATAGGTATAATTCCGTACTTTTTCCCTGAAAACGCCTCCAAGCAGGTTATAGACCGGCTGATTACATACCTTACCCGCGATATCCCACAATGCTACGTCGATAGCGCTGACCAGCCCCTGGGTGAAATATTCCGTATGTCGACAGGAAAGCGCGGAGTAAACGGTCTTGGACAGGCGTTCCCTGTCAAGCGGATTTTGACCTTTAAGGTGAGTCTCGAAGATTTCTTCCATCAGATTTTTATAACTTTTCTGAAGTCGATAGAACACTCCGAGGGTTGCTGTTTCACCAATGCCGTGTATACCTTCATCAGTATGCAGCTTAATAAAGAACCAGTAGTTACCTCCATAGCCGGGTGGGGGAACTTCCACGATAAACGTTTCAAGCTTGGTCAACTTCATTTTTCCTTCTCCTTCTCAGAAATAATATGGTTTCACTATAATATCATTTTTTCTAAAATAAAACCGGATGTAATAATGAAAACAGGCTCCGGCATAAACCGGAGCCTGTTAATTACCCTAAAGTAAAGGAAATTACTTCTGCTCTTTTTCCTCTTCAACCTTCTTTTCCAGTTCGTCGGCGCGTTTTACCCGTTCCTTATCGCGCCAGGCCTGGTGTGTCGCCTTGTGCCACACCGCCTTGTCATTCCTCGACCTTGCCCTAGCGAGAGCTTCGGTAACCAGCTTGGGGACTTCCTTTCCTTCCGATATCAGCTTCGCTTCAAGGTTAGCCAGGGCACGCGGCGTTCGCGCCATTCCTCTTCCTTCTTCTCTCTCCGTGTGCCTTCTCGATCCGGCAGGTTTGCGTCCCGGCGCAGCAATTGTCCAGATATCCTGGCATGCCGTAGTAAATCCCATAAGGTCGCGTGTGTGATGAACAGCCTGCTTGTCATACTGCAGGGCAGTAAAAGCCATGTCGAAATTTTCCGCGACACGCTCTGCATAGGCAAGGGTTTCCCTCTCGAGAGTTTCATAATCAGGAAAAATGCGATTGACCATGTGGTATTCGTAGCACTCGCGTGCGGTCAGGAAGCGATGTTCGTAAACAACTTCAAGCATTTTCCTGGCTCCCCAGTCCCACGTTCCGGGGTCGCACTGGCCTACCTCGGCCAGGAATAAAGCGTCTTCCGCAGCAAATATTATATCCATAACCCCGGCAAGGAAATATCCACCATATATGCAGTAACCGTGGACCATTGCTATGGTAGGCTTCGGAATCTTGTGCAGTTTATAAAGATGCAGGTCATTGAGGAAATAATTATGCTGCTTGCCGTACGCCGCCCAGACCGCATCTTCGGAACCCAGGTCTTTAATAAGCTGTTCGGGCGTTCTCCGGTCTGACAGCATCGGCGCCGATTCCGGGGTCAGACCGATAGCGTCATGTCCGCCGGAAAAGCATTTACCTGCCCCTGAGATCACGGCGACCTTGCATTCCGGGTCCTCCGAAAACCGGTCGAAAGCATCTTCTATCTCGCCGTACATCGGGTGGCTAATCGCATTCAGGTATTCCGGTCTGTTCAGTATTATCCTGGTAACCTTGCCCGGTTGATAAATAATGCTCTTATATTCCATCTTTTTTCCTCTCTTCAAAGAATTTAGCAACATAAGGGGCTGACAGCAGCCCCTTACTATTCTATACCAGTCAGGAGATTCTTATAAAAGTCTACATCAAGCCGGCAACACGGAGGCACTGACCGTTTATTTTCCTTCCTTTATCCGAGGACAGGAAGGCTGCCACTGTTCCGAGTTCCTCCGGGGTAGTGGTCATCCCGGCTGCCGCCATATTCTTGAATTGGTCCTGCGCCTGCTGTGGAAAGTTGCTGGCTTTATGGAAGTTGGTCGCACCGGCCCCCGGCGCCATGCAGTTGACCGTGATGTTATATTGTCCGACTTCTTTGGCGAGAGCGTCGGTGAACAGGGTTACCCCGGCCTTAGCTGCGCCATACACGCCACCGGTAGCCATTCCCGAAAGTCCGGCAGTCGAGGACATGCTGATGATCCTGCCGGTCTTCCGTTCGATCATCTGGGGAAGCACTGCCCTGGTGACATTCATCGTTCCCCTCAGGTTGATGTTAATATTTATATCCCAGTCTTTTTCAGTTGATTCAACGAAAGGTACAGGCGTTGTGCCAACTCCGGCATTATTTATCAGTATATCTATCTTACCGAATTCCTTGAGAGCAGAATCGACACCCTGCTTTACTTCGTCGGTATTAGTGATATCCATCTTGACGGCCATCGCCTTTCGTCCGGTTGCTCTCACATCCTCTGCCGTTTTTTCGGCCCCTTCCAGGTCCATGTCACAGACTATTATGTCAACTCCTTCTCTGGCCAAAGCCATCGCCATTCCTTTGCCGAAACCTATCTGGCTGCCGGCTCCGGTGATTAACGCTACTTTGTCTTTTAAACCCAGGTCCATTGTATTCTCCCTTCGATCTTGTTGATCACGTTATCGTTTTTATCCAGCGGCAGGTAAAGCAGGCACCCGTTTAACCCGTAACATGAATGCACTGTCCCATGATGCGGTTGGTGCTGTCCGAAGCCAGGAATGCGACAACATTCCCTATCTCTTCAGGAGTAACATACCGTCCTGCCTCGATCGCTCTGCCAATAAAATTATCGGCAAATTCTTTCGGAAATTCATCATAGAATGCAGTATTTCCAAGACTCGGTGCGATGCAGTTGACGCTGATTCCGTCCCTGGCAAGTTCCTGGGCCAGTGAACGGGTAAAATTATTAATTCCAGCCTTGGCTGCGGCGTACGCGGTTCCTCCTGCTGTACCCATGGTACTGGCAATAGACGAAATACTGATAATGGCGCCGCTTTTCCGTTCGATCATCTGTGGCAGGACCGCCCTCGTAACATAGGTCATTCCGACAAGGTTCAAATTAAGGTCCCTGGCCCAGAGTTCTTCGGTAGTATCGACGAAGTTTGCCGGTGGCGCGCTTCCACCTGCATTATTAACGAGTATGTCGATCCTGCCGAACTCGTCCAGTACCTTCTTGACCATTTCCTTAACTTCGGCACTGTTCGTTATGTCTGCCTTTACAGCAATCGCCCTGACACCCTTTTTAGCAATATCTGAAGCGGTCTGTTCCGCTCCTTTATAATCCATGTCACATGCCGCTATATCACACCCCTCGCCAGCCAGGACTTCAGCAATTCCCTTACCGAATCCCTTCTGGCTCCCGGCGCCTGTGACCAGCGCAACTTTACTCTTCAATCCGAGATCCATTCTTCCCTCCTTTTACATGCGTATATACAGATCTTATATTTTTAATATTGAACAGTAACACATAAACTTCCGAAGTAAGGTTAGAAGATGAATAACCGGTACTATGCCAGTAATATTATTCGGATGAGCTGGCTTTGTCAACAAATTTACAGGGAATTTATATAATTCTAATTACAGGTACTCTAGATAGTCACTAATTAATATTTTAGAGAGACTAATGGAATCAAGATACTTGAAAGAAATTCAGTGATAGCTCCAAAGAATTGACAGTAAAATGAATAAGCATTACCTAAATAACACTCTCATCTTCTTCATCATCGTAAAACTTCTCATATTCATCTGGGTATTGTTCTTTCAGCTCCTTAATAATTCCACTGGGAGTAAAGTCTGAAAGTCTGATTGAAAGGCACCCTTAATGATTCTTTCAACATTACTCTTAGCGCAGTATCTGTATTTCCGTTTATTAAATTCTGAATTTGATAATTGTATTAATTCATAGGCTGATACTAG
>CAZBQL010000067.1:1223-17648 GCA_964493985.1 uncultured Dehalococcoidales bacterium | reverse complement strand
ATCCTGATGGATTAGTGAGTTTAGAATCAATGTTTCTTATGTGGGATAACAAGTCTAAGGAAGAGCCAGGGTTGGTTAATCTCAAGGAGCATATCGCTCAGTTTGATAGCTACATGAATAAATCTGAAAAACCAGTGCCTGTATTTTTAGTAATCGCACCAGGATTCACTGATGAATCAGAGGGTGAAGCAATACGTTACCACGCACGGTATCTTAACAGAAATATTGTTTTAATTACAGCCAAGGAATTGAAAGATCTAGCTGAGGAATGGGCTTCAAAGAATAACCGTAAAAGTGAGGAACCACTCCCTTTAGGGATTCTGGCTTCAAATGGTCGGTTCATTCGTTCGAGACTTGGTAAATTATTCTAAGGAATCTCCGAATAATCGTTGAGAAATGACCGTGATTTAAATATGAACTCCAGGCAGAACATTCTACCCACATGTAACATCCACTCCATCCACAATTTTGGTCATGGCTTGAACATCCACTTGTGCTATTTGTGCATGTTATCCAGTCGTCGTTTTAGTTCGGCAACGCCATTTTCATACTTTATAGCACTCATAGGATTACGGTTCAACCCCCGGTTGATTTCGTGCAGATCGGCATCGCCCAGTCCGCCTTTCATATAATCCATAAATCTAGCTTGAAACGCCAGGTCATTCATAGACCCCAAAACACTCCGGCTATTTGTCTTTGTTATCGTGACCTTCTTGTGTCCGCCCAGCATATACTCAATATACTCTTCTGCTATTCCTTCGCTCATCAGACTTTGAAACAGTTTGAGTCTGAATTGCTCCTGAAAATCTGCAGGCCGTGGCCTTCCAGCCCAGCGCATTAAGAATGAATACAGGGTCTGGCTGTTCGTGAACAGTACGTACTTTTTACGGTTCAGCCGCAACATGTTGGCATGCCAGTCGAATATATCAGGAGGTTTATCTGGTATATTCGCCGGTTTAACCCCGAGGTCTTTTAACAACCTGGCTGTACATCGTATAAGTGCCATACGACATCCTTACTCTAGTATTTATCCGAGATTTCAGTTCATTTTTTATCGACTTCATTCTTTTGAGCAGTTAAACGCTGAACAAGATCGGCTGCCTCGGGATTATCAGGATAACGGGACAGGATTTCGATAATTTCATCCTTCTCATAGTCCCAGGGAGCACGTCCTTCCAGAATTGAGTTGGCGTCTCTCTTAGCTCTTGAATATGTTAGAGCAGGATACCCGCCGGAGTGCAGTATCTGCTGATGGAAATGCCAGATTCTTAACACGTACACAAACATGATGATGAACATGACCAGCACCACCAACAATACGACAATACTGATATTTATATTCATGGATAAAGCCCCCGTCCCCTGGTAATTCATCAAGAGTTAAATTGAGCATGCACGAATTGCCCTACTCCGTTCCACCCAACTCCGGCAAAACGTCATTTTCATAATACCAGAATATCATTCGTGCTGTCAGTGTTTTTATCTATGGAAGTAAGTCAATCCTTATATTAACTTCGCGGTATTGACCGGATGATCTCGTGTTTTGAGATTAACAATTCGATATTGTTTGGCGTTTAGTATTTCGATATCAGGGTTTAAGGAAAAAGGTATATAATGAAATTGTGAGTAATATGGTTGAAATAAAGCAACATAACAATCACAATCATATCAGCACACAAGCCGATAGACCGTTGAAGCTGACGCTTATTATTGTTGTAGTGGTTATGATAGCTGAAGCTGTTGGCGGTGTATTGAGCAACAGTCTGGCACTTCTCGGCGATGCCGGACATATGCTGACCGACGCTCTGGCTATCGGACTAAGCCTGGTGGCCATTGTCATCGCCAGGCGTCCCGCGACCGTCACAAAAACATTCGGATATCACCGTGCAGAAATCCTGGCGGCGTTGTTTAACGGCACCGTTTTGGTCCTGATTTCAGCCTTTATTTTCTATGAAGCCTACCAGAGATTTTCGGAGCCGCCGACCGTCAACACTCCCCTGATGTTAATAATTGCCGCCGCAGGCCTGGTCACCAACCTTATCGGAATGCTGATGTTGAGGAGAGCCAGTCATTCCAGTCTGAACGTGAGAGCTGCGTTCTGGCACATTATTGGAGACACTGTTTCTTCGGTGGGAGTAATAATTGCGGGCCTGATTATATTAGTAACGGGATGGTATATCGCCGACCCTATTGTTTCTGTACTTATCGGCATAGTTATCCTGTGGGGCGCTGTACGTATCGTCAGGGAATCGACTGACATTCTCCTTGAGGCAACTCCGAAACATATTCAGATGAATGATGTTATCGAAGCCCTGAAGGATATCCAGGGTGTAGAAGACCTGCATGATATCCATATCTGGACCATCACTTCGGGCATTTACGCCCTGAGCGCTCATTTACAGATACAGGACCAGATGGTAAGTGTAAGTTCTGATATTCTCACCAACGTAAACCAGGTACTATCGGACAACTTTGATATCACCCACACGACAATTCAGTTAGAATGTGAAAACTGTCCAACGGGTCTCGTATGTAATTTGCCGTCTCACGCTTTCGAGGAGGCAGAAAGAAAATAAACATCTCGAGTACTAACAACAAAGGGAGGAGCGTTTTACTCCCCCCTCGTTTACTAGTAAATCTGCCAGGGAATGCACATTTAAGCCTTGTCCAGCGCTCTTCTCATTCCCATGTCGTAGAGTACCCTTTCCCGTGATTTGTCTATGCCAAGGGCCTTTCTCTTGCTGTCGATGTGGTCTATCACCATTTTCGCCATTTTATACGGGTCCAGTTCGAAGTCCCACTTTCCTCCGTAGAGGTGTTCCATCTCCTTGAACAGGTAATCGGTTACTTCTTTACTGCCCAGGGTCGGCCAGGTAACTCCGAATATCGTGTATACTCCTGAACTGACGAAATACTGTCCGATGGCCACCGCCTTTTCACTCATCCATTCAGGCGCGACACCGGCTACCGGCAGGTCACTGATATCATCACCGAGACCTCCGTCTTTGACCATGGCAGTTGCCGCCATCAGTATCCGGCTGTTATCGATACAGGCGCCCAGGTGTAATACCGGCGGGATCCCGACCGCTTCACACACCGAAGCCAGACCGTCTCCGGCATACTGTGCAGCTTCCGGTACCAGCAGACCGGCTTTACCGCAAGCCATGGCAGCGCATCCTGTTTCGAGAACAAGGATATCGTTCTTTATCAGTTCTTTTACCAGCGTTACATGAATATCGTCGTGACTTACTCGTGCGTTATTGCATCCTACTACACCTGCCACTCCTCTTATACGGCCGTTGATAATGTTCTCGTTGAGCGGATGATACGATGCCCTGAAGAGTCCTCCCATCATGTAGTTGATGGTCTCATGGCTGAATCCGGCAACAAGCGGTGTTTTTTCATCCGGAATCCTTACGTTGTTTCCACGATTTACAAAGTTCTCTATCGCTGTTCTTATTATGGTTCTCGCCGATTCGGCAGCGTTGTGTTCATCGAACTCGATATGCATCGCGCCTTCGATCTTTGCTCTTCTATCCGTGGTAATGAGCTTCGTGTGGTAGCAGGAGGCGACTTCGGCCAGCCCCTGCATGATACACTGCACGTCCACGACCATCGCGTCGAGAGCCCCGGTAACTATGGCAAGTTCCTGCTGGAGGAAATTACCGGCGATGGGGATTCCGTGACGCATCAATATCTCGTTGGCAGTACAGCACATGCCGGCTAGATTAATACCTTTTGCTCCTTTCGATTTTGCCAGTTCGTTCAGTTCAGGTTCCTGTGATACGACGGCTATCATCTCGGCAAGATACGGTTCATGGCCGTGAATGATAATGTTTACTTCGTCTTCTTTAAGTACTCCGAGGTTTATTTCACTCACTGCCGGCATCGGAGTCCCGAAGAGGATATCCTGGAGGTCGGTCGCTATCATACTACCGCCCCAGCCATCAGCCAGAGATGTCCTGACGCCGTGATTAAGCAGGTCCCGGTAGTCCTGGTCGCAGCCCATGTGAGTGCGGTGCATCGCTTCCGCTATCTCTCTGTCGATACCTCTGGGTTCAACATCGAGCTTTTTCCAGAGTTCCTGTCTCTTGAGAGGCGCTCTTTTTATAAATCGAAGTGTTCCTTCCTGTTTACCGAATTCGCCCATGATTATTTCACCGACGTCTACCGCTATCTCGTTATTAGTCCGGTCGCCAATTTCTACTCCCAGTTCCAGTGCCAGTTGCAGCAGCTTGACCTCATCTTTAATGCTGTAATCTTTCAGCTCGCCCTTTGCAGTCTCCAGAAATATCCTGGCGACTTCACGCCCGTGATCACCGTGAGCTGCCGTCCCTGCAGCAATCTTACGAAGGAAATTACGGGCTGCTATCGTCTCTGCCGTTGCCCCGCATACTCCTCTTCGCTTTTTCTTTTGTTCAGGAGTCTCCTCCTTGTTCCTGGGAAGCGGTACCCGGCATGGCCCCATGGCGCAGTTGCTGCAGCAGCTCCCCTCAGCGCCTATCGGGCAGGCTTTCATGTTTTCAGCTCTCTCGAATACGGTACTTACTCCGTCCTCAACCGCTTTCCCTATCATATCCAGAGTCGCCGGATCGATACTCTTTTTTATCTCATCCACTCTATCCACATCCCCCTTAATAAAAAATATACAAACACAAACTGGTCAATAAAAACACACCAATTTATATATAAAATGTACCTTATACGCCTGAATTTCGATGTGATTTAAGTCATATGAGGGAAATATAGTTGGCTGCAAATAATTAGAATACTATACTATATTTATGATGTAATGTTATGTTATGTCTGTTTTACGGTGCAAACAGGTTAAGAGATATAGATATATAATAGGTATATACCTGAGAAAGTGAGAGGGGGTCAGTGCATGATGGCTACCGGTAATGTGCAAATAGATGTCAGCAATGTTTCCAAGTTTTACCCGATGGGTATCTTTAAGGTAGATGCCTTGAAAGACGTAAGTCTGCAAATTCACAAAGGTGAACTGCTGGTAGTACTGGGGCCCAGCGGCTCCGGGAAGACAACCCTTCTCAACCTCATCGGAGGTATCGACTCTGCAAGTTCGGGGAGGATTACAGTCGATTCGATGGATATCACCTCTCTCGATGAACGTGGTCTGAATCAGTACCGCCGTGATAACGTGAGTTTTATTTTTCAGTTTTTTAACCTGATACCTACACTTACCGCTGCCGAGAACATCGAGCTGGCGGCCGAACTGGTCGATAAACCCAGGAGTATCAAGGAAGTACTGGATGACGTAGACCTGGGGGAACGCGGTAACCACTTCCCGAGTGAGCTTTCCGGTGGCGAGCAACAACGGGTTGCCATCGCCCGGGCGCTGGTCAAAGACCCGCCGATATTATTATGCGATGAGCCTACCGGAGACCTGGACTTTGAAACGGGAAAGCATATACTCTCCGTAATGCGGGATATCAACCGCCAGAGCGAAAAAACCATGATTATCGTTACCCATAACACCGCTATTGGTGAGATAGCTGATAAAATTCTGCGTCTGCGTAGCGGTCAGATAGTGGAGATGAAAGATAACCCTTCACCGATCGATCCCGATGAGTTGAGGTGGTAATGGTAATGAAAACACTGCGCAAGAAACTCATCAGGGATTTACTCGTCGATAAGTGGCTTTTTATCGCCATAACAATAGTCATTTTCCTTGGAGTCGCTTTGTTCGGTTCTTCTTATATGGCATTTTTGAACCTTAAAGATTCCTATGATTATTCGTATGAAAAGCTGGATTTCGCCGATTTCACGGTTGAGGTAAAGTCCTCACCGGCGAACACAGTGACAGAACTTGAACAATTACCGGGAGTGAAGGCAGTAACCGGTCGATTGAATACATCTATCGGACTGAGGTTGCCACAGAAAAGCGGCCACAGCCTGATCGCAACGACCATCTCGATTCCGCAGGACAGCCATCCAGCAGTGGACGACCTGAAAATAGAGTCGGGTACTTACTTGTCTCCTGCCGATAAACATGAATTACTCCTTGAGAAAAGCTTCGCTGAATATCATAACCTCAAGCCTGGTGATGTTATTTTGCTTGATGGTATTACAGGTGAGATAAAGTTCACTGTTAGCGGAATCGTTACCAGTCCGGAATATATCTTCCCCGCAAAAAGTAAAAATGAATTTTTTGTATCACCCGATACCTGGGGAGTTATTTTCGTTCCGAATTCAGTTTTACCCGAACTGGTCGGCAGTGCCGACATCAATGAGTTCTGTGTAATTGTTAATGAAGGCGCCGATGTTAATACGGTCATACAGAGCTTCGAAGAGAAGCTTACTCCGTACGGAGTTCTTGGAACAATTACACGTGACGAGCAACCGAGTAACGCAGGATTGAAGCTGGACCTCCAGGAGTTCGGTGAAATAGCTGAAATATTCCCGGTACTCTTCCTTTTTGTCGGAGCTATGACGACCTTTATCCTTATTTCCCGGATAATACAGCGGCAGCGAAGTCAACTCGGGCTGATGAGGGCAATCGGCTACTCCCGGCGGCAGGTTTTGTGGCATTACCTGAGCTTTGCTCTGATTATCGGTGTGATCGGTTCTGCAGCAGGAATCGTTGCAGGATATTTACTTGCTGAAACAATTACTGATCTGTACATCGGGATGCTTGGTCTGCCCTATAAAATTACAGCAATACACTGGATAGCTATGGAGGAAGGCCTGTTTATCGGTATCCTTGCCTGTCTGATAGCAGGTATCTTTCCGGCACTTGCAGCCTCGCGACTTCGACCTGCCGAGGCGATGAGAACACCTGCGCCCGTCACTGGTAGAGAGTCGCTTCTGGAAAAAGTATTTCCTTTCCTTAAACGCTTGTCTTTACTCTGGAAAATACCAATGCGTAATATATTCCGCAATCGCCGCCGCAGTCTTTCGACGGTACTGGGTGTAGTCTTCGGTACGGTATTGATACTGGCTTCGGCAGGTTTCATCGATTCGATTGACAACCTTTTTAAAGTTCAGTTCGACCAGATTCAGAAGTATGACGCGCGTCTGAGTTTCGCCCAGCCTGTATCACCGGATATAGTTAAGAGTGTACTTGGCTGGCAAGGAGTAAATGAAGCCATACCGGTCCTTGAACTGCCGGCAAATCTGGAATACGGAAACAAGTCATTTTCCACGCTGGCGATGGGAATGCCGCCGGATGAAGACCTTTACGGACTCTATACACCGGGCGGAGATGCAGTTACCCTCGAGAAGGGATATATACTATTAGCCAATGCTATTAAAAATAAACTCAGTGTCAATTCGGGGGATACCATCACTCTGTCATCTCCATACGGACAGGACAATTTTATAGTAAAAGGTTTCGTCAAGCAGCCAATGGGCAGCTTCGGTTATATCACCCTCGGTGACGCCCAGCAGCTTGCCGGTGGGCAGGCTGTTATCAGCGGTATCTTGCTTGGAGTCAGTGCTGATGCCATCGCGGGTCTACGAGATACGGTATCACAGGACCTCAGCGGCGTATCTGTTGAGATTACTTCTGAGGTGAGGGACCAGATGCTGAAACTCATGGACCTTGTTTATGCCCTTATGTGGGTAATGTTGTCTTTCGGTGTCATTCTGGCGCTGACGGTAGTCTTTACAATGATAACTATCAGCCTGATTGAACGTCGCCGTGAAATCGCAACCATGCGTACTCTGGGTGAAAGAATAGGAAGGATTGCCGGGATGATAACTGTTGAGAATATAGCCCTCGGTATCGTGGGACTCATCATCGGCGTACCGCTTGGCTATGCTGTTTCCCTGTATCTGATGGGGTTAATTCAAACGGATATGTTCAGTTTCGATCTGGTACTGTATTTTCGGACTTACCTGCTGACAGTGGGAGCCATGATAGTCGTCATGTTGATTTCAGAATTACCGGGAATTCTAAATCTCAGTCATCTCAACCTGGCGAAAGTCACCAAAGAACAGATAAGCTAAACTGGTTAACGACCGGTAGCACAACCGCAGGTAATTACCGGAGGACTCATATAAGATACCAGCCGCAAGGTACCTGTAACGCCGATATCTGACATGTCTACTTGCATTTTCACCCTCTTTGTATTACGCTGTTACACGCCATAAAGGAGGGAAAAATGAAGGACTTTAAGGACAAGGTAGCGTTTATCACCGGGGGAGGTTCCGGCGCCGCATTCGGACAGGCCAAGGTCTTCTCCGAAGCAGGCTGCAAAGTGGTAATAGCAGACATACGCAAGGACCACCTCGACGAAGCCCTGGCCTATTTCAAGGAGAAGAAGGCCGATGTTCACGGCATCCAGCTTGATATCACCGACCGTAAAGCCTACGCCGAAGCTGCCGACGAGGTGGAAAAAGTGTACGGCAGCCCTCCCCAGCTTCTGCTGAATACCGCCGGAGTCAACGCCTTCGGACCCTGTGAAGCATCCACCTTCGAGGACTTCGACTGGGTGATGGGGGTCGACCTGGGCGGCGTCATCAACGGCATGGTCACCTTCGTACCGCGGATGATACAGGCTGGAAAAGGCGGCCATATCGCCAGTGTCGCGTCCTGGGGCGGATTTTCACTGTCGTCCGGCTGCACGCCGTATTCGGTCGCCAAGGCGGCGGTTATCGGACTGATGGAGTGCTACTACGAAGCGCTGAAACCATACGGCATCGGCGTCTCCTGCCTGTGCCCGGGTGGTATCAGGTCTAATATTGGCGAGTCGTCCTATACCCGACCCGAACACCTCGCCAATACCGGCTATAACACCAACGAGAAGACCATAGAGTTCATGCGCCACCACTACTCGTTCGGTATGGACCCGGTAGACCTGGCGAAGATACTCAAGAAGGGCATCGAGAACGAGCAGCTTATTATCCTGCCGTTCGACAATCCCGAACAGATGATGAGGGACACCTTGGAACGATGGGTCAACTACTGCACTCCCGAAGGCACGAAGAAACAGGACGAGTTGAGAGAAAAGCGCCGCGAGGAAATGAGAGCCCGGATGAATTCCGATGAAGACAATATGATGACCGGCGCGGCAGAAGCCGGGTGGGGAAAGGCAAATCCCAATATCACCTGGGTCAAGAACGATGGCTTCGGAAGCTAATGTCCTGTCCCGGAACCATGTTGCTTAATGATTCTTTCATCTCCCCCTTTGACAAAGAGTCTGTCCTGTACTTGATACGGGAGGGATTAAGGGGGATTTTGAATCTTCCCAACAGAAAATCCTTCTTAATCCCTTTACGAAAGGGAGGCGAATTAATGGTACATTATACATAACGACAGAATATTCCCTTCGAAGAATGAGAAAGAGTGTGTTGAACGATCTCTTTCTTTATGTCTTCAAATCGTACTTGAAAACCGTTACTAGATGCCAGCTAATATAATCCACATGTCACTTACATTAAGATATCTATAGCCTATTGACTTTATAATTCACATTAGATAAACTAACATTCTCTTAACTGAATAATCCCATTGGCAGCGGGGTACTACGAGCACCTGCGTGTGAGGAGGTTTGTAGTACCTTTTGTTATTAAGGAGGTTAAAAATGGGCAAATCCGAAGCATCGATTTCAATCAACACCCCGATAGGTAAGGTATTTGACGCAATAGCAGATCCTGAGAAAATGGCAGAATATTCTAATGCGTCTATACTTACTGAAGCAAAAGGGAATCCGGGTGAACCGGGAAGTGCTGCTGTCTGGGAATACAACGTCGCCGGAATGAAACTTCATGCAACCACGTCAGTAACTTTGGTGAATAAACCGAAGAAACTGATACAAGAGATGACCGGCGCGATGCCGGGCAGATGGATATGGAATCTAAAGCAAAAGGATAAAGCAATTACGGTCGATTTCTGTATAGAATACAACCTTCCCGGTGGTATGTTCGGAAAAATGGCTGACAAATTATTTATGGGAAGAATGAATCAGAAAAACCTGGAGAAGACATTAAGTCTGTTAAAAGAATATTGTGAAGCGAAAAAAGGAAATTTAAACAATGGGTATAACAGAACATGATACCTGATTATTATTTCACATTTGACATTGTTTCTTTTTGTAAATATACTTTAGTCCTGACGCATAATCGGGGGTAGTTGATGCTAATAATTCAAAAGGAGGAGTAATCATGTTGTATGTTGCCTTATATTGTCCGAAGGAAAGTTGTAAACCTGTTGAGTCACTATCAAGACGCATAGAATTTGAGATACCGGAAGGGATAAAGATGGTAGCTGAATACTGGCTTCAGCATACTAATCCCCATATAATAGTTGTTTTTGAGTCAGATAGTTATGCTCCGATAATGGCAATGAATTCGAGATGGTCGGATATATTTGACTGCACGGTCGTTCCAGCGATTACGGGAGAGGAAGGATTAGAACTTGGAAGTCAAATGCTGCCCAAAACTTGATTGCGTTTAGTATATTAGATACCATCAGCTATCCCCCACCTTCCTCGATCCTGTTTTAGAAAAAGACTCTCTGCATTAACATTTTAGGGAATGAAAGACAATGATGGAGTTTACTTAGTCTCTGGTAAGGAGGAAAAAAAGATGGCTGAGACAAAATATGGTAAATATATATTTACCGAACCACACGCCGAATGGACATCCATGTCCAGGCTATCTTTGGATACATCCACACCTACGTACTCTTTAGCAGTCTCTCCCATTTTGAATTCCTTTCTCTCCTGCCTCGCCCGTCCTCGCGGAGCGATCCGGGCTTATGCTCTTCACATAGCCCACACAACTGTTCGGGCTCTCCAGAAGGCCGGGCGAGACGACCACGCTTGACGACGGTCTCGAAGACCCAGGGAGATTCGGTCTATCTCGCCCCTTCTCATCTTTATCATAAGGATAACATATGGCAGAGATACGAGGGAGAGGAATGTGTTAAATTCCTGAGAGGTAATGTGTCAGACACGCACAAACACAGATAATATAACATCCCTGTTTCAACGCCCGGATACCACTCTGGTATAGTTCATCCGGTAGAGCCGGGTGTACAGACCGCCCTGTTCGAGAAGTTCCTCGTGAGTTCCTCTTTCTACGATTCGTCCGTCATCGATCACCGCGATGAAATCAGCGTCACGAACGGTCGAGAGGCGATGGGCGATAATAACCGTTGTCCTGCCTTTCAGCAACTGTTTAAGTCCCTGCTGGAGGATATATTCCCCGTGCGAATCTATGTTCGCCGTAGCCTCGTCAAGCAGCATGATCGCCGGATCGGCTACCAGGGCACGGGCAAAACTAATAAGCTGACGCTGCCCCATGCTCAGGTTCTGACCCCTTTCCTCGAGCAGTGTATCGTATCCGTCATCCATGTGCATAATGAAATCGTGGGCTCCTACCGCTGTCGCAGCTTCGATAATTTCCTCGTCGGTGGCTTCGAGCCTGCCGTACCGTACATTGTCCCTGATACTCCCGGCAAAAAGGAACGGTTCCTGGAGTACCAGTCCGAGCTTTTCACGGTATGACACTGTATTGAGATCACGCAGGTCATGGCCGTCTATGAGAATTCGTCCTTCACTTACATCATAGAACCTTGCGATAAGGCTGACGATAGTGCTTTTTCCCGCCCCGGTCGGACCGACCAGCGCCACAGTACTCCCCGCGGGTATTTCCAGGTCTATATGATGAAGCACCTCGATTCCCGGTTCATAACTGAAAGACACATCTTGGAATGCTATATCTCCCCGCAGGTCCGGTACCTTGATGCTCTCAGGTCTATCAGGCATTTCAGGCTCCACGTCCAGTAATTCGAAGATCCGGGCTCCGGAAGCCATCGTTCGCTGCAGTTGAGCGTATTCCATTGTCAGGGTCCTGATTGGATCGAAGAACCGCTGAACGTACAGCAGAAATGCCAGCAACGTGCCTATGAGGAGAGTGCCACCCAGCACACCGGTCCCGCCGTAAAAAATGATGATGCCGGTCGCCAGGGCCATCAGGAATTCTACCACCGGTGTCATGGTGGCGGATAGTCTTGCGGCCCTCAGGTTAGCTTCGAAGTGCCCCCGGTTGTATTCTTCGAACTGCCTTGAATTAAGGTCCTCCCTGGAAAGACTTTGTATAACACGGACTCCGGAGATATTTTCCTGGAGGGATGAATTCACCATTGCGATCGCCTGCCTGACCAGTATGAAATAATACCGGGCTTTTTTCTGCCAGAGTATCACAAAAAGTAAAAGGAACGGTACGACCGCCAGGGAAAACAGCGCCATCTTCACGTCCATCACTAAAAGAGTAATCATCACGGCAAAAAGGCTGACAACCTCCCCGGCTACCCAGAAGGCACCCGAGTCAAGAAAATCTCCAAGCTCGCCGACATCGTTTTGTACCCGGGACATGATCTTCCCTACCTTATTGACATCGAAGAATTTGAGCGAAAGGCGTTGTATATGATCGAATATCTGGCTGCGCAGGTTGAGTAAAATACTCTGCCCCAGTCGCGCTTCAGCCCTTATCTGGGTATAATAAGCCGCCCAGTTCAGCAGCGCATTTCCGAAAAAGAACAGGACCATCAGATTAAGACCGCTGAGGTTTCCGGCTATTATGTATTTATCTTCAGCCAGGCCCACCAGGTAGGGACTGATAACATTGGTGGCAGTGAACAGGAGTGTGGCCGTGATAGTCAGAGGCAGCGCCACTTTATACGGCGTGAAGTATTTCACAATTCTCGAAACAACCCGTGAATCATATGGTTTGCCGAAGACGATATCGTCGGTATCGTCCAGGCTGCTGCTCAGTTGCTGATTTCCGGCTCGTTCTGGTAAATATTCGACCCTGTCCGGACTCGCCGCCATGAACTCCGGCTCTTCGGTAAGAATACCGGAGTCCTGCCCGGCGTACGCTTCCTGGTGCAGGAACTGCAAGTCATAAAGCTGCCGGTACAGGCCGTTTGCAGCGAGAAGTTCGTCGTTCTTTCCCTGTTCGACTATTCTGCCGTTGTCCAGTACCAGAATAAGGTCGGCCGTCTGAACCGAGCGTAAACGGTGGGCGATAATGAAGGTTGTACGACCCGCCGGCAGTCCGGCAAGTGTCTGCTGGATGAGGTACTCGGTCTCGGTATCCACGCTTGACGTGGAATCGTCCATTATCAGTATCTTCGGGTCAAGCAGTAATGAACGGGCTATTGCCAGCCTCTGCTTCTGCCCCCCGGAAAGGGTGATTCCCCTCTCCCCCACCAGCGTTTCGTACCCTTCCGGCAAACTCATGATAAAGTCGTGAAGCTGTGCTATCCTGGCAGCTTCCATTATCTGTTCGGGAGTAGCGTCCGGCTGTCCGTAGCTGATATTTTCGCCTATAGTTGCCGAAAAAAGAAAGGTATCCTGGTGTATGATACCGACATTCTTTCTCAGTGAAGCCAGGGTCAGGTCACGGATATCGATGCCATCGATAAGTATCCTGCCGTCCGTCACATCGTAGAAACGCGGCAGCAGGTTCGCGATGGTCGATTTCCCGCTTCCGCTGGCGCCTACCAGGGCTACTACCTGACCGGGCTGTGCTGTGAAGCTGATATTGTTCAAGGCGTATCCGTGCGAATCGTAACCGAAAGAAACATTTTCGAAGCTGACCAGGCCTTTTACGGAATCCAGGTCCACAGCATCGGGCTTTTCCTCGACTTTTGATACCTGGTCAAGTATCTCGAAGATACGCTGCCCGGACGCCATCGCCCTCGAAAACAGTATGATGAGCCAGCCGAGCATTCGTACCGGCATGCTCAGCATTACCAGGTAGAGCAGGAACTGGGCAAGTTCACCCTGGGTAAGAGTACCGTTTATTACCAGGCTTCCGCCGTACCAGAGAATACCGCCCATCGCCAGGGAAAGTGCGAAACTCATCATGGGGCTGTTCGAAGCCAGCAGGTTGTTTGCTTTTATCTCCTGGTTGTAGATGTCTTCTGCCTGGTTGTGGAATTTCCTGCTTTCGAAATCCTCCCGCGCGAAAGCTCTGACCACCCTCACCCCGGTAAGGTTCTCCTGTATGATAGTCCCCAGTACTCCGATGCCCTGCTGGATTTTCATCCAGATTACCCGCAGTTTACGGTTGACCATTATTGTCCGGAAGGAGATGAACGGAACGATACACAGGCTGATCAGGGCAAGCTTCCAGTTAAGCAGTAACATAAGTACGGCTACCGCTATCATCAGCACGAAAAAGTAGACACCTCTCAGCAGGACAAACCCGACGAACATCCTTACGCTCTCAACGTCAGCGGTGGCGCGGGACATCAGTTGCCCTGTCTGGGAGTGGTCATGAAAGGAATAACTCAGACTCTGCAGGCAGTTATAAAAATGGTTGCGTATATCGTAGGCAACTCTCTGCGAAAGGTACTCGGAAATATAGGTCTGCCAGTAACTGACGATACTCCGTACAAGACCTGCACCGGCTACTCCGAGTGCGACAAGAAGCAGTGCCTGGCGGTCGGTGGAACCGAGAGCGAGGTCGATAGCCTGTCCTGTCAGGCGGGGGATTAATAAGGCAAGGCCGGCTCCGGCGAACAGGCAGAGATAAGCTACCAATGCCCGCGGCCAGTACTTCCAGAATAGAGCCACAACACGCAGAAATATACGCATCCCGGTACTCTTTTAAATTAATATTATCACGGTTGAGTGTTGGATGTCTTTTCAGAAAATAACCAGCATTGGAAAAAGACCTGACTCCAGCATATTGACTTTTCTCTCCCCGCTGAACTACACTGTAAATCCACAAACGAAACAGTTCTCAACCATCTTCCACCTTCCAGTGACAGGAGGTGCATATGGTAGATAAAAGGCATTGACTCACCCCCATGAAAGATTTGAAAAGTACTTATTGGTTTCGACGCAGAACATAGAAGAAGGAGTAACAATATGGCCAGTGAAAATATCCCAACTATTATGCGTGAATTTGTCAATTCCATGGGTAAGAAGGATGTTGAAAAAACACTTTCCTACCTGACTGAAGACGCTGAATGGGTAACCCCTATAATGACTGTAAGGGGTAAGGATGAAATAAAGAAATATTTATCGTCTGAAGCTGTGCAAGGTATGAACGTAACCGAAACAGGCAATGGGATTATTGTTGAGGGAAATAAAGCTTTCTTTGAACATACCATAGAAATTTCATATGGCGGGAAAAATGCCAAAGGCCTGGCAATCTGTGCCTATGAATTTAGTGATGAGAAAATTAAACTGTTGAGAACCATTTTTGATAGATTACTCATTGCCCAGCAGGTAACCGGTGGAATCCCGAAGATGTTGGTTAATCAGATAGTCAAACAAACGGAAAAGATGGTCGCATAACAAAAAAAAGGCCGTACCTATTCTATAGGGTTCCAAGAGAACCTTATACTTTCTTCATGTCAAAGGCATCTAGCATTCTCACACTTTCCTGTCCGGAGGAGGTGAGTATAGGAAAAACGAAAGCAACTGATTATTCTATTTGAATACGGAATTATCCAAAAAAAGTAAATGAAAGGAACTAAAAGGATGTCGAAAGTATTAAATCTCTGGGAATCAGATATGAGTAAGTTACCTCTTGACCCAAACGAGCGAGCAGCACTGTGGGGGAAACAAATAGAGGCGACGAAAAAAATGCTGGATGAAGGCAGGATATACGATTGGGGGATATTCGCCGGCGGGGGTGGCGGATATGGGATAGGTCCGGCAGATGCACCTCAAGTTCTGCAAAACGTAATCCAGTTTTCTCCATACATTAAATTCAGTTCGCATCTGGCGCTATCTATCGATGAAGTGGCAGAAGTTATGAAATCTTTTAGAGGATAACCAATTTCATACTACAAAACCTGAGCCTTATTGTCATTTTATGAAGGGAGCTTCAAAAAGCTCTCTTCATTTTGAATGAACACTCATGTCTTTCGTATGTTCTACATCAATTATATTTCTCCATCTGCTAATGACCAAATATACTCATGTTTTGAAATTTATTATTCGAATTTATTTAGAATTTCGTATTTCGAATTTAGAGTTTTCATATTATAATGGTTCATTATGAATGAGATTAGAATTGACCCGGAACGGACCATAAGCGATATCGACCCGAATATTTTCGGCGGATTCGCCGAACACCTCGGACGCTGTATATACGGCGGCATTTATGAGCCGGGTTCTCCTCTCGCCGATGAGAACGGCCTCCGGACCGACGTGCTGGCAGCCCTGAAACGACTCCGCCTGCCGGTAATCCGCTACCCCGGAGGAAACTTCGCTTCCGGCTACCGCTGGACGGACGGAATCGGCCCTCTCGAAGAACGGCCGGCACGAATGGACCTTGCCTGGGAATCCATCGAGAGCAACCACTTCGGCACCAATGAGTTCGTCACGTTCTGCCGCAAGCTTGGTTCCGAACCTTACCTGGTCGTCAACTGTGGTGACGGTGATATGCGGGAAGCCCGCGACTGGGTGGAATACTGCAACGGCACAAGTGACACGG
>CAZBQL010000067.1:0-1123 GCA_964493985.1 uncultured Dehalococcoidales bacterium | reverse complement strand
GATATGCGGGAAGCCCGCGACTGGGTGGAATACTGCAACGGCACAAGTGACACGGCGCTGGTAAAGCTCCGACGGACACACGGCTTTGAGCAACCCCACCGCGTTAAATACTGGGGAATCGGCAATGAGGTGGACGGACCCTGGCAGACGGGATTCAAGACACCGCAGGAATACGCCCGTACCTACACCGAGTTCGCCAAGGTGATGAAATGGACCGACCCGGACATAAAACTGATTGCGTCCGCGTTGTCCCTATGGTCGGGTGAAATCACCGAAAGGGCACAACTGCTGGTAGAACAGGCGAGTCAACACCTCGACTACATGGGACTGCACTGGTATGTCGGCAACCCGGACAACGATTTCAATGCTTATATGGCAACCTCCGAACTCATCGAGGAAAGGCTGAGTTCCTATGAAGGGCTTATCCGCGCCCTGTGCCTTGAGAGAAAACTGGAGAAACCGATTCCGATAGCGGTGGACGAGTGGAATGTCTGGTACCGCACCCGCCAGTCAAAGGGCGTTCCGACTGAACAGAAACTGGAAGAGAAATATAATCTCGAGGATGCCCTGGTGGTGGCGATGCATTTCAATGCCTTTATCCGGCACTCACATTCGGTCAGGATGGCGAATATCGCCCAGATTGTGAATGTCATCGCGCCTGTCTTTACCCGTCCCGACGGTCTGTTCCTGCAGACGATTTTCCATCCTTTCGAGGTTTATGCATCTACCTGCGGAAAAACGGCGCTGGATGTCTGGTGGCAGGGAGATACCTTTATCGGCGGGGAGTACACGGGCGTACGTACACTGGATGTTTCCGCCACACTTGATGAATCCGGAAAACAGCTTGTTGTGTACGTGGTAAACCGGAGTGAGAAGGGATCACAGGAAATCGATGTCCGCCTTGTCACCGGAAGCTTCGGCGAAAATATCCGGGTCCTGACCGTGAACGGTCCGGATATCAAGTCGGAAAATAGCTTCGACACGCCGGATGAAGTTACAACACGGGAGACCATGATCTCTGCTAACGGGCAATCATTTACTTACATCTTCGAACCTCATTCGGTGACCGCCCTGGTAGCTGATATCTCCTGATACAGTATGGATAGAGAGATACGAATCGATC
>CAZBQL010000066.1:0-17864 GCA_964493985.1 uncultured Dehalococcoidales bacterium | reverse complement strand
TAATCGAGGATGGCATTCGGTAATTATCTATTCTTCAATGATTGATCAAGACGCACACGCAATTGCGTTACCGTGCTGTAAAAAACTATAATAAATTGAGCATGGGTTTGGAAAGGTATATATCATGAGTCATCTCGAACACAAGGAATTGTCGCCGAAAGCTGTAACCTGCGCCGTCCTGGTAATATCCGACAGCAGAACGGAAAAAACGGATGAGTCAGGGAAGTACCTGGTAGAAAAAATGGAAAACAGCGGACATACAGTGGTTGATTATACATTGCTGAAAAACGATTCATCAGCCATCAAGCAAAAGCTGGAGGATTTACTATCACAGGAAGAATTACAGGTAATCATCACCAGTGGAGGAACAGGCGTCAGTATGCGGGACGTCACGGTAGAAACAGTGACACCGATGCTGGATAAGATGCTCGATGGATTCGGTGAACTGTTTCGAACGCTGTCTTACATGGAGATAGGTACTGCAAGCATTATGAGCCGGGCGATAGCGGGAGTTATAAGCGGAAGGACAATAATATGCATTCCCGGTTCACTTGCCGCAGTTAAATTGGCGGTGGAAAAAATTATTCTGCCCGAAATCGGGCATATGGTCAGGGAGGCTACGAGATGAGACCTTTGGTATCATTATTACCTTTTGAAGAGGCACTGCAAACAGTAAAAAAGAATATAAGACCGATTAACGAAACGGAAGTAATACCCATCGACAAAGCAGTTGGGAGAGTTTTAGCGGAGGATATAATATCTACTCAAAATACACCTCCGTTTAATCGCGGTGCTATGGATGGTTACGCGGTAAAAGCTGAGGATACAAGGGGTGCAAGTAATAACAACCCGGTGGTACTGGAAATGGTCGGCGTAATTCATGCCGGTGATACGCCTGACATAGCCATCGGTTCAGGACAGTGCACGCAAATTGCCACAGGAGCTATGATGCCGGAGGGGGCCGATGCTGTGGTAATAGTCGAGAATACCAGTATAGAAGACAGTACGGTATCGATTTACAGAGAAGTCTCCCAACTATCTGACGTGTCACTAAAGGGGTCGGATATTCAGGCAGGAGAGATTGTATTGAAGACCGGAATCTACCTAGATGCGGGGAAAATAGGTGTACTTGCTTCCCAGGGTTTGGAGAAGGTTAAAGTTTACATAAAGCCAAGAGTTGCCGTTATGCCGTCCGGTGAAGAAGTGGTGGAGCTTGGCAAAGAACTAAAGCCAGGACAATTATATGATATCAATTCGTATACAATTTTATCCGTGGTAAACGAGAATGGTGGAGTACCTGTGAGACCGGGGATTATCGGTGATACCGTTGAAGAGATAAAGACGAAACTTACGGAAGCGCTTGAAGAAAGTGACTTCCTGGTATTTTCCGGAGGTTCATCGGCAGGAGAGAAAGACCTGCTGTCATCGGTAGTGGCAGAAATGGGAGTTATAGCATTCCATGGGGTAGAGATAAAACCTGGAAAACCGACGATGTTTGCTATCATTAACGATAAGCCGGTCTTCGGCATGCCGGGATATCCGACATCATCGCTGGTCAATTCGTACCTGTTCCTGGCACCTGCTTTGAGAAAAATGGCGCGATTGCCTGAGAAACGCGCCCAGACGGTAAAAGCGAAAATGAGTAAGACTACCCCGGGGGCTAAAGACAGACCTCAGTTTATGACGGTGAAGCTTGAGGGTAATGAGGCAGTGCCGGTTTTTACGGTGTCAGGAGCGATAACGAGTATAGCCAGAGCGGACGGGTACATTAAAATAGATGCTAATGGATCGGTCGAAAAGGGTGAGGAAGTTACCGTTACGCTTTTTTAACTGGGGAAATGGGGATTTGCTATTCCTCGGAATAACGAAGAATGGAATTCTATTTATTCAAAAAGAATTGCCATAAAACAAGTCAAACTTAAAGTTAAAAGAACATTGCAGGCTGAATTCTCATTGCCATCATAGGCTTGAAAAAGTGCGGCTTCACTACCTGATGAGTGTTTTGTCTTTAGCAGTTACGGCACTCGCAGAAGTGAATAATGAAAATATGGATAGAGTTGGAGCTTGTACGCGTAAGATTTTTTGATCTCATTTCTTTTCCAGACTACGTAATTACTAACTGAAGCTATGGCTTATATGGATCTACCCAAGTAGCGGCTTTCGCCATTTTGTTCCGTTTCCCCCTCGTTTTTCTGCCTGTTAACAATGCGTGACCCGGTCCACCAGAAGATGGATCTCGAATAATGCCAATCCCCAATTGTCTGATAAAGCCCGCATTTAGTTCTACTAAAAAAGGTTCTTTAGCATTTTCCATTACTATTTTATGAGATATGGCTTCGGATGCTAAATAAACAGAAACGGGTCCATCAGGCCCATCCTGAAGAAAACAAGCCGTACTAGGACGTTTCCGATTAAGGTTCGAATCATCTACAGCATCAGATACTCGTCGCCAGATAGTTTCGTTATCATCTATCGTTGAGTCATCGGTGAATGTACTCAAATCACTCTATTAAAAGGGGAAAGAGATTACTTGTTAATTTTTAACCATGATGTGAATTGTTTAAGAGCATCTGGATTATCCTCGATTATTCCCTCTTTATCTCCATTTGGCCCACTGAAGAAGTATTCAAGTTTATTCATATCAAATGCTTCAATTTCAAAATCAATTCCATTAATATGCCATTCTACCTGAACTCCACCACGTGTAGTCGGGACAACCGCCGGTGCAATAGAATCCGGATCAAGGATTGCTAGGAGGATTGCCAACATTCTCTCGATAACCTTTGCAGTAATTTTTTTAGGATTATCTGAATTCCACTCTTTTGGAAGCCATAGCAATTGGACAATTTCAGATATGGTTTGATTGAACCAATTTACAGCACTCAATTCTAATTCTGTTGGTAAAGATACAACAACTGAATTTTCTTTTATGGATACACCTACTTCGGGAAGAGACATAGTATCAAAAGGTGAAGGGAATATCTCTACCCATGACTTACGCATCGAAGATATTCCGCCAGAAAATTCTGGTGACGCTTTGTTTTGTAGCCCTAATGTCCGCCCCCATGGTGATGCAATTTCTAATGTCATCGTATTCTCCCCCATGCCTGATGCATTTCACGTGAAGTTAACGTCGTAAAAGCTCGTACAATCCATTCATGACCAATATCTAGCATCTTTAATATTCCTGCCTGATCTTGTCCTTGTGGAGTCCCTCGAGCAGTAAGTCGCATAAGATAAATGGGAGTCATGTCAGCAATTAAAAATCTGGGTTCGACATTCACATAAAGTCTTCCTAAAGGTTGGCTTTTACCTTCACTAATAATATATCGTGTTGTGATCTGGGTATCTTCAGGTGATGGCAGAAATTCTTCGCTAAGTTTGGGAGTTACTGAAGGAATTACTTTATACAATTCGCTATGATTGTGCCATACATCACTACCCAAAATATGATTAACATACGTAACTTCGCAAAATGTTGGCTTCATATCCTCTAGATTTTCATCAGATAAGAATTTACAAAAATTACTCAATTGATTTGAAAAACTACCCCTCAATGCTTTGTATCGAGGATAGTCATCATTAGGTAGCAACTTCCTCCAACTATATCCAAATCGATCTTGTTGGATTTGGATTAACTCAGTCTCAGATTGTTTTTTAATAAATAAACGAGGCACTGGAGGTGAATCTAACATCTGGAATTGAACTTTTGGACGAGAGATATTTGAAATATCAAAAATTTCTGTTGCAGGTGGTATAGAAGGCGCTTGTTCTAAATTAGGATACTCACCTTGAATTCTACTCCACCAACGCATAATTTGAGGAATTCCCAATACAGGTGCTTCAAATTGCACCATGACCGCTACTTCTACAACCGGAGGCTTTTCATACTCGGGTAGAAAATTAGATTGATTATTTATCATATATTCTACCCATATATTAATACTAGTTTAAGGTATATCACTAACAATACTATAACTTTTTACTATCTCTAATACAAGTCTTCTGATAAGAGTGAAAACTGGGAAAAGATACTGCTATTTTACATCCTTGATACCATTAGCGTTAATCTGTTTATCCTTTCCTTGTTCATATGCGTCAATGATAGTTGAAATGAATCCATCATAAGTTTGTCCCCGTGGTTTTATTCTATCAATTCTACTAATCGTGTCGGGGCGTAGTCTTACAGTCTTCCCAAGTTTACCCTTATCTACCATTGTAATCAATAGTATACAATAGTCTACAATAGTTGTCAAAAGTAGTCTTAAATTAATCACAGAATTGACATTTTATCAGGTGTGATTATAATTGACAGTTGAGGCATGTTTATTTACATAATTTCTGCACTTCTCTCTTGCCAAGGAAGAGACTAACAAAAGGTTCGTTTGCGATCATAGATGATTTATTAATAGTCTGGAGCGGTTGCATGAGTAGGCAAGTGGTCGGGGGAGGGAATTGGGATATGGCGGTGGTTTTACGTTTTTCTTTCCTGCTATGGTGAGTGCCGTAAATGTTCATGATAGATTCTGATAATAGAAACGGTTAATTTTCAATGTACAGGACATGTTCGTAGTCTTTGAATCCCTGTTCCCGCCAGAATGAATTTCCGATAGTGTTTTTTGTAACTACGCTTATCTCTATTCTCTTTATATCACGCTCTTTGAACCAGGCTTTTATATGATTCAGCATTTCTTTGCCGATCCCTTTTCTCCTGTGACTGGCGGTAATGGCCATGTCGTAGATAATACCGAGAGTTTTTCCCCGGAAATAGGGTGATTTCTGCGTGATCTGGGATATCGAATACCCGACTAATTTCTGATCATCGATAGCGACCAGGACGAGGGAATCATCCGACTTGATCATATTTTTGAGATGTGTTTCTACCTGGGTAAGGACTTTATCACCGCTCGTATTAAATGGCTCTATTTCAGCATTGAAATACATAAACTCCATCCAGAGTTTAGTGATTTCAGGGATATGTTTTTCCGCAGCTTCTATAATTTCCATTGTAGAGTTCTTCAACGCGAGATTATGAGTTATTTCTTTTATATGTCCCGCTTTTTCCGCCGGACTTGCTCTCAAGACGAATGTCGGTGATCGTCATTCCCCGGTCCACCGATTTAGCCATGTCATAAATAGTCAGGGCGGCGACCGATGCGGCGGTCATAGCTTCCATTTCTATCCCCGTTTTTCCGCTGCACCTGGCAACTGCCGTAATTCCAATGCTGTTGTTTCCGGAAAGATCGAAATCTATCGATATTTCATCGACCAGGACCGGGTGACAGAGAGGTATAAGGTGGGGAGTATTTTTAGCCGCCATTATTCCGGCTATCCTGGCTGTCGCGATAACATCGCCCTTTTTCAGGCTGGCAGACTTTATCTGCTCAAGGGTTTCGGGTCTCATTATCACTTTTCCGCTGGCAACAGCTTCACGAAGGGTGATATCTTTGGGTCCTACATTGACCATCCTGGCTTCACCACCGGAATTAAGGTGGGTTAATTCGCTCATTATTCTCACCCCTCCTGCACCCCTATAATACCACTTAACCGCCTATCTGGCACATAGGGCGATCGTCGGCGTCAGGAGCCAGCCTGCCGTCAAGATTGTGCTGCTGTCTCTTGATATTAACTGCTTTCTGGATTATCTCTTTGAGTTCGTCCTTTCCTGCGCCGCTTCTTAGTGCGTCTTTAACGTTAACCTCCTCGCGGGCAAGCAGACAGGGGCGAAGGTTTCCGTCCGAAGTTACACGCAGGCGATTACAGGTATGGCAGAAATGTTCCGTTATCGGAGTTATAAAACCGATTGTTCCTTTTGCTCCGGGGAATTGATAATACCTTGCCGGCCCGTTGCCTTCAAGTCCCGTGTATGACACCAGTTCACCCAGCGACTGAATCCGTTCTTTGATCTGGCCGGTGGTTACCATACCGGAAATGTCGCCGTTAGGAGTACCGATAGGCATAAACTCGATATACCGGACGTTCCAGCCTTCATCGATTGTCTTTCTGGCGAAGTCGATTACCTCGTCATCATTGATGTTTTCCAGGGGGACCATATTTATCTTGATGGGTTTCAAACCGACCCTGTCCGCGGATTCTATCCCGGCAAGCACGTCTTTGAGTCTGTCATGGCCGGTAATCCGTTTGAATCTGTCGGGTTTCAATGTATCGAGGCTGATGTTTACCCGTTTCAGTCCGGCCTCTTTTAATTCTTCGGCGTATCTCGACAGAAGAATGCCGTTAGTGGTTAGGGAAATATCGTCAATACCGTCGATTCCGGCGATCATACGCACAAGAGTCGTGAAGTGGGGTCTCATGAGCGGCTCGCCGCCGGTAAGGCGTACTTTGTTTATTCCCATCTCGGCTGCTACCCTGACAAGTGTTTCTATTTCTTCATAGGATAGGATATCTTCATGTTTAAGAGGAAGCATGGTGCTGGCCGAGCAGTAGATACAATTGAGATTACAGTGGTCGGTCACCGATATCCTCAGGTAGTTTACCTGACGATGCCAGGAGTCGTAGAGGGCCTGTTTCATTCTATTTTCCTTTGACTGTATAGTTTCACTCATTGTAAGTCCTGTCTAAATACATTTACATCTGATATTTCGAACGTCAGGAATATCCTGTCATTTTCGGATAGACCCAGTTCCTTCAAGGAACGGCGAAGAGCAAGGCAGGTAAATTCCGGAGGAACATCTACTTTGATGTGAGTTATCGTCCCGCGGTCGATAATTCGCGTAATGGTTCCTTCAATACAATTATTTCCGGGTGAATCTACCGGTCCTCTCGAAAGAAGAATGTTCTCCGGACGGACCGAGATATGTGCCTTTCCTTCCAACTCGCTATTCACAACAATTCTGGTACCGTTAATCGAAAAAACCTTGCTGCCGTTCGCATCCAGAGTTATTTCTCCCGCAAATACGTTACGCGTCATAAGGAAACGTGCCAGTTTTTCGGATTGCGGGTAAAGAAATATTTCTTCCGGTGTTCCTATCTGGAGGATTTCGCCGTCCATGATGACAGCGATCCTGTCACCGAGGGCGACCGCTTCTTCAAAGCTGTGAGTCACATGTATGGTGGTCAATCCCAGATGATCATGGAGTTCTCTTAACTCTCGTTCGTAGTCTTCCTTGGTCTCCGCGTCCACTGCACTGAGAGGTTCGTCTAATATAAGCAGGTCGGGTTTGATAGATATTGCCCTGGCAAGGGCTATTTTCTGGCTTTCACCGCCGCTGAGTGTCCAGGACCGTTTATCAAGGAGATTTTCAAGGTGCAGTAATTCGACTGCTTTGTCCACCGCTTTATCGATATCTTTCTGTTTCTGATTTTTCCACATCAGGCCGAAAGAAATGTTGTCACGTACCGAAAGGTGGCGGTAAAGGGCGTAGTCCTGGAAAGCGAAGCCGATTTTTCGTTTTTCCAGGTTAAGATCGGTTACGTCTTTGCCGTTTATCCACACCTTACCGCTCGTGATGGAGGTCAATCCGGCGATTGACTCCAGGAGTACACTTTTACCTGAACCAGTCGGTCCCAGGAGAACGAAATATTCACCGTCCCGCACTTCCAGGTTGACGTTTTTCAGGAAAAACTTTCCCATCTGTACGCATAAATCTTTTACTTCAAGCATGATTTATTTAAGCCCATAAAGCTTCCTAACGCCTTATGACGTGTATAGCAGTAGCTTTAAAGCTGGCATAAACCTCCTTACCTTTTACAAGGTCGAGTTCATTAGCCGACCTTTAGGTTGCCAGGACAACCAGGGCAAAGCCGCAGTCTATAGTAACATGTGTAAGAGTGCCGGGAAAACCCGTACTCCTAATTGTACCAGCAAACAAGTTCCGGGCGCTAGCAGCCGGTTCAGGCTACGCAAATGAGCTTCCGGATCGGGGTATTAGGTGCACCGAGGAAGCTTTAAAAGAAGCTATCACCTCCTGACCGAGCTCAAGCCCGAGTTCATCCCATGACCGCCTGGTAATGATCGCAGCAAGATTGAATCCACAGTCTATGGTTACCTTCAACTGGGACCCGAGAGGAAATATCCTGGTGATATTGCCTTTGAACTGATTCCGGGCGCTGGAGGATACCGGCTCCATCGATGGTAAGTTAATAGTAATATCTTCGTAATGCAGGTAGATGGTTACCCGACTGCCTGCCTTAAGGTCAGACACAGCTTGAAGCCGGAGTCCTTCGATATCAATCAGTGCCAGACCATTATCCTGAGAACCAACCGTTCCGTGAAGTATGTTTCCCGCTTCAACGAAGCTGGCTACCTCTTCATCCACCGGAGAACCGAATACTTCCGCAGGCGCACCGATCTGACTGATAGAACCGTTCATGAGTACTGCCACCCGGTCGCCCAGCACCAGGGCCTCATTGCGGTCATGAGTTACCATCACGGTAGTCGTCTTTGTTTCTCTTAAAACGCTTTCGAAATCTTCCAGCAGGGACTGACGGGTAGGGCTGTCCAGGGCAGCGAAAGGCTCATCGAGGAAGAGGATCTCCGGTTGAAGTACGAACGCCCGTGCCAGGCTGACCCGTTTCGCCTCACCACCTGATAGCAACCGCGCCTGTCTTTTCTTTAGATGGGCAATGCTGAATCGTTCGAGCCATTTCTCTGTTCGGGTTCTGACCTCGTCGCCTTTCACTCCACGCAAACGGAGACCAAGGGTTACGTTATCCCATACTGAGCTGTTAAGTAACAAAGATTCCTGGAAAACTACCGCCAGTTTACGGCGCAGTTGAAGTACCTGGTTGGACCCCATGACAGGTATACCCCTGTATGATATAGCGCCGGTCGACGGTTTGAGCAGTAAAGCCAGGCTGAGGAGCAAAGTCGTTTTACCTGAACCGTTAGGCCCTATGACCATCAGCACTTCGTTGGGATGTACCTGAAGCAATGGTACATCCAGCGTTTTCTGGTCGCCATGTGTAACCGACAGGTCTTTTGCTTCCAATGCATAGGCTAAATCTGTCATGTTTCCCGACATCACCTCGGTTTACTCCTCTGCTGTACCGTGGTGAGTACCATGTTCACCAAATAGACCAGAGCCATGAGAATAATACCCAGGGCAATAGCCAGAGGAAATTCTCCCTTACTCACTGCCAGTACGGTAGCTGTAGTAAGAACACGAGTATCACCGGCGATATTGCCACCTACCATCATTGCAGCACCTACCTCTGAAATTATAGAGCCGAAACCGGCCATAACAGCGGCTAACAGCGGTAGGCGGGTATCCCTTACCAGAAGCCAGAGGTACTGGAAGCGTGAAGCACCGAGTGAAAGAATCTGAAGACGGAGCTTAGGATCGATTTGCTGAATCGAAGCCATGGTGAAACCGGTAATTATTGGCAGGGAGATGATGCACTGGGCGATGACTATAGCATAAGGCGTATACATAAGGTGCAATATACCGAAAGGTCCATTACGCCAAAGAAAAACACTTACAATCAGTCCTACAACCACTGGCGGAGCTCCCATACCGGTGTTTATCAAACTGGCAAGAAACCGGCGTCCCGGGAAACGTGTCAGCCCTATAACTGTACCGAACGTAATACCCAGGATAAGGCTGATAGCGGTAGCTCCCAGAGATACTGCAAGTGAGAGAAGCGTGATCTGGATGACTTCCGGATCACCATGAATAAGTAGCTGGAATGCGTTAACTATACCCTGGACAATAAGGTCCAAGACCAAACTCCTTTAAACAGTAAAAGTGCCCCCTCGTCTTTTCGGGAGAGAGGGCACTGAACCATATTTATACTATACGCTGCCCAGGTCTGCCTCGGTCTTGTCCGCATCCGGGAAGAATAGAGGTTGACCATATTTGTCGACACCGAAGTCTTTGATGACCGCCTGAGTAGCCGGGTCTATCATAAAATCTACGAAAGCCTCACCGCCTGCACCATTGATCAAGTCATTCTTGGCAGGATTGACCTGCATGACATGGTAGATATTGAGCAGAAGCGGGTCTCCCTGGGTAAATATTTCGAGTTCCAGGTTTGCCTGAGTGGCCAGATAGGTAGCCCGGTCAGTAAGGGTGTAAGCCTGTTTCTCGGAAGTGATGGTAAGGGTCGCTCCCATACCCTGGCCTGATTCCTGGTACCAGCTTTGACCGGACGGATCGACACTGGTCTTGCTCCAGAGGCTGAGTTCCATTTTGTTGGTACCGGAATCGTCACCCCGGCTGATGAATATCGACTCGGAATCGGCAATTGCTTTCAGGGCAGCAACAGCATCCGAAGTGCCGCTGATGCCGGCAGGATCAGACGGAGGCCCGACGATAACAAAATCGTTGTGCATCACCAGTTTGCGACTGATACAATCGCCATTTTCCATCAGCGGCAGTTCCGAAGTGGGTGCATGGACCAGCAGTACATCTGCTTCACCCTGCTCGCCCATTGCCAGTGCTGCTCCGGTACCCACGGCCACCGTCTTCACGTGGTAGCCTGTCTGTTCTTCGAACATCGGTACGAGAACGTCAAGAAGACCGGAGTCCTGGGTGCTTGTGGTGGTGGCAAGAATTACTTCGGGATTATCCGGTGTTGGTGTGGTGGGAGTAGATGATGTTTCAGTTTCAGTATTACTTGAACAACCTGTTATCGCCAGCAGCACACCGGCGAATATCAACAGATTTATAAATAAATAGAATATTTTTTTCACGATCTGGCTCTCTCCTTTTATTTAGATTTCTACACTCCATAAATCATTTAACTATAAAAAAAGCACCTCAAGGAGGTGCTCTACTCGACAAAATCCGATCCATCGGGTATTCTCCTTTCCTAACACGGGAGGTGCAGGCGTTTCCCCCTGTACCCTATCGGTTGCTTCCCATAGGTCTATTACCCTTAGGGGCGGCAACTCGGAGCATTATTCAATTATTAAATAACTTACTAATATGATTGTTTTTATTGTAACAGTATGGCCTGTGACAGGTCAATTCATTGTTAACGGAAAACAGGTAATTCTATGAGTAATGGGTTTCTCTTCGAGTAATTTTGCCATGAAACGGGTACGGTCACTCCATATTGACGGAGTGACCGTATAGTGAACTCTTGGATATCGGGACTATTTTTTAAGGTATTTCTGAAGTTCTGCCGGCACGGCGGCGGCATTATCCGTTGGTGCCGGACTTACCGGAGGTTGCCCGTTGGCAATCATTATATCCATGCCTTCCTGACTGAGGAGCATATCTATCCAGGCTATGGCAAGCTCTTTGCGGGGGAAATTTTTGGGAATGGTAACTCCATATACTACAGGAGCTCCAACCATTGTAATTGTCGTTCCTGGTTCTGATCCGGCGATATCTACCTTAGCCTCGGCATAGAAATCCTTATAGGTTGCATCGGCCAGATTGATCTGTGGTGGTAATTCCACGTAATTCAGGCTGTGCTGGGCTGCCACGGAGGTATACTCGAAAGCATAGTCAAGGTCTCCTGATTGCAGGAGAGCAATCAGGTCGACTGATTTCGGTCTCATCGTATCTCCCTCAGCCTGGTAGAGTTTATCGTAGAGTCCGGTTGCATTATAGTGTTTTTCGGCAAGCTGCCAGACCATCAATGTGCGATAACCGCAAGGGTCCTGGTCGGGGTCGCTGCGGCCGTAGGTAACGCCTTCTCTCTGCAGAATTTCATACCAGTTACTGCTGTTTATTTCATCAGCATAAGCAGACTGGTCGGTATAACAAAGACATAGCTGGTTTGTAGCAAAGATGATGTACCAGTCTGCGTAATCAGGATACATTAATTCGGGGATAAGAGAATAATCTGCGGAGGCGATAATACCGCATTCTTTACCAAGTTCTGTTACTTTTCGGATAGTCGTTGCGCTACCGGCTGCTTCGGGTAGCACTTCAACGTTCGGATACTTTGCCACGAATTTTTCGTTAAGTTGTTCCAGGGGTACAGTTAGACTGCCTGCATTGAATACCTGGAGTGTTCCGGAGAGAGACACTGGTTTGGTTACTTCCGTTGTTTCTTCCTCTGCCTCTTTTTCACCACATGCACCTAAGATCGGGATAGAGAGAAGAATTACGAGTATGACGGGAATAAGTTTATATCTAAATAGCGTTTTCATTTATATCTGTTTTCCTCCGTTTTTATCTAGAATAGATGGATTGACGAAGCTTTAAATGTGACAAATACCTGTTTGCCTTCTTTCAATTCCATTTCCTCGAATGAGTGACGTGTTACCAGGCTGGATAACTCTGGCGGAACATCCACCGTAATATAGAGAGTGGAACCTTTATCCAGAATCTGTGTTATGGTCCCTTTAAAGCAATTCCGGGCGCTGGAGTGAATTTCTTCCAGCGACAGGATAATGTCTTCGGGGCGAAGTGAAGCGTGAAACTCACCTTCTTTGTCGGAGACCACCACGAACTCGGTATCTCCGGTACGGAATACAACGTCTTTGCCTGGTTTATTAATGACTTCACCCTGAAGAATGTTTCTAGCCATCGCGAACCTGGCTACAAATTCGGAGTTAGGCCGACGGAATATCTCATCGGGTGTGCCGGTCTGTTTAAGATTTCCCTCGCCGATTACCGCAATATGGTTACCAAGAGATATCGCTTCCTCAAAATCATGGGTAACGTGAAGGATTGTGATTCCAAGTTTTCGATGTAGTTCCCTGAGTTCCTGCTGTACGGTTTCGCGATTTTCCGGATCAAGAGCACTCAAAGGTTCGTCTACCAGCAGGATTTCAGGTTGAGTGCTGAGTGCCCTTGCCAGTGATACTTTCTGGCGTTCACCACCGCTTAGTGTATCGGGTTTACGGTGAAGGAGGTGGCTGATGTTCAATAATTCAACGATCCAGTTTAGTCTTTCTTCGATTGCCTGTTTCCCCATTTTGTGCATCTTGAGTCCGAAACGTATATTGTCTCTGACTGTCAGATGTGGGAACAGGACATGGTCCTGGTAGACAATACCGATGTTGCGTTTTTCAGGTTCGAGAGCCGTCACGTTCATCCCACGCAGCCAGATTTCACCGTTCTTTATGGGGTACAGACCGGCGATGGATTCCAGCAATACCGTTTTTCCGGCTCCGGTAGGTCCCAGTATTATGAAGTAATCGCCTTCTTTAATATTAAGACTGACATCGTTGAGAACGAACTCGCCCAGGTCTACGGACAGGTTCCTTATTTCAATCATTATTCCTCCCGTGAGCAAGTGTTCTTAGCAGAATAAAGACTATGATGGCGACGATTATTAAAATGACGGCTATGGGACGGGCGTAGTTAAGTCCGTAGGTCTCGAATCTCTCGTACACGAGTATCGGAGCGATCATCGGGTGATAGGCAATTATCACTACCGCTCCGAATTCACTTATACCCCTTGCCCACATCATTATGCTGCCGGAGAAGATACCTCGCCACGCCAGGGGAAACGAAATTCTGGAGAAAGCCTGCCATGGAGATGCACCAAGGGTACGGGCTACTTTCTCCATCCTGACGTCTACCTTCTTAAAAGCCTCTTTCGTCGAGTCAATGAGAAACGGAATACTGACGAACAACATTGCGACAATAATACCGGCAAGGGAATCAACAAACGTAATACCGATGCTGCCGAAAATTTTACCTACCAGGTATTTCCGGCCGAAGATAAATAACAGGGCGATTCCTGCGGCCGTATGAGGGACAACTATGGGAACATCGATCAAGCCCTCAACCAGGCGTTTACCGGGGAAGTTTTTCCTTGCCAGGAGATAAGCCAGCGGCACACCCAGTATAAATCCTATTACGGTGGCTATAAGGGCGGCGTAGAGTGTAAGACCGATGGCGCTGGTTACTGAAGGATCAAGGATAGTATTCCATAGAGTTTCTGCGTCTGAAACAGAGGAAATGACCATTTTCCCCAGGGGAACTAAGACAAACAGAAATATTAACAGCCCCAGTAACAGGAAAGTTACCGTTAACCGGTTTTTAACTATCCATTTCACCGTCTATACACTCTACTCCTTGTGGTTTTTCATGGTCGGGACATTTTTCAACGAAGTTAATTTTATCAAAAAAAAGGCACCTCAAGGAGGTGCTCTATTGCATAAAATCCAAGCCATTGGGCAATCTCCTTTCCTTAATGGGAGGTGCAGGTGTTTCCACCTACGCCCTATCGGTTGCTATCCATGGGCATGAACCTTTAGGAACGACAACTCGGAGTTACTGTTCTGTTGTTAATCTACTTATACCCCACTGGCGTATAGTATATATTAACAACATTTTCCCAGTCAAACTAAAATTTTTAAAGTACTATTCGGTAGTTAGTCCAGCCAGTTGCTCCAGGACTTCCTGGAGTGCATCCCATTCTCTGCCGAATCCTGACCAGTCTCCAGCCTGGACATATTCTTGCGCTTTCTCATAATGCTCCCGGGCTTGTCCTATTAGGTCTGCAATATCGCCGGTTAAAGTTGTTCCGGGTTCAACCTCGGTCGGAGGTATTTCCGACACTATCGTCTCCGGTCTTTCCTCGCCGAAGATTACTGCCAGGCTTTCTCTAAGACTGGGCATCATGGCGATATTTTCATCCGCTGCTATGATAACCCGTTTCAGTTCAGGCAGGCCGCCGCCTTCGGCCTGCAGGAATACCGGTTCGACGTACAATATCGATTCACCAAGGGGTATCAACAACAGGTTCCCCCGTATTACAGTAGAACCTCCGCGACCCCAGAGGGCAAGCTGTTCGGTTATGACGGTATCCTGGCCGATCCTGTTCTCAATCTGACTTGGGCCGTCCACCCATTCTTCCTTGGAGAACCTGTATGCCAGCAGTTTTCCGTAATTTTCACCGTCACAGCGCGCTGCCAGCCAGCCGATGGTGTTTTTCTTGTTCGCCGGAGTAAACGGAAGCATGAGAAGGAATTCTTCCATGTCCTCTTCTGGCAGCCGCATGATGATATAATATGGCTCCATCATCTGCTCGCTGCCGAAATAGATTTCTCGGGGAACTTCCCACAGGTCTTCCTTGTTATAGAACACCCTGGCATCTTTCATATGATAAGTGAGATATGTCTGGGCCTGGACATTGAACATATCCTCGGGATACCGGAGGTGTGACTTAAGTTCGTCGGGCATCATCTCCATAGGAATAAACAGGTCAGGGAATATCTGCTGGTAGGTACGGATCAGAGCATCTTCCGGATCGGCGACATAGAAAGAAACATCGCCGTTATATGCGTCGATAACCACTTTTACGCTGTTACGTATGTAATTAAGGCCGTTCGCCAGAGGTGTGGAATATGGATACCGTTCGCTAACGGTATAGGCATCCTGTATCCAGTAGAGCTTATTGTTCATAATGACTATATAAGGATCATTATCAAGCATAAGAAAAGGAGCCAGATGGTTCACTCTCTGTTGTATGTTACGGTAATAAAGTATCCTGCTCTCGGATGTCAACTCGCTGCTGATAAGTATATTGAAGTCGCCCATTTCCCAGGCATATACAAGTCTGCGGAAGAATCCATCGAGACTGACACCTCCGGAACCTTCATAACTGCCGTACATATTATCTTCACCGAAGGGGTAATCGAATTCCTGTGTTTCTGTTTTAACGATCACGTAATCGTTTGTCTTTTCACCATAGTAAATCCCGGGCTGTTCGATATCTATCTCTCCGACGGGGGGTATATCCTTCACCAGGAGTACCGGTAATCCCTGGGTGCCGACTTCATTTACAGGGCTGAGGGTAAGACCGTATCCGTGAGTATAAAGAAGACGACGGTTAACCCATGTTTGAGCTTCTTCAGGGAGTTTTTCAGCGGAGAGTTCACGCGCTGAAAGCATTACCTGCCGGTAATCGCCGTCAATAGTATAACGGTCTACATCGACATCATTAAAATCATAATATGGCCTGAGCGACTGAATATGGTTAAAGGTATCTTTTAAGGGACGATGGTCCCATAACCTGATATTACTTATCGTTACTTCATTTGTAGCTATATCTTGTGGAGTAAGTGTGTGACCTGTGGGGTATGGTTTCTCCTCAACTTTATTTAAGCCAAAAGCTTCCCTGGTAAAGTCTATATTATATTCAATATACGGCGTTTCCCGGGCCAGTTCGTTCGGCTGGACCTGGAAGCGCTGGATAATAGCGGGATAAGCGGTGCCGACAAGAACGGCAGCGACTATCCAGGCACCGAAGCCGTATAATATCAATCGAAGTCTTCGCCGATATATCGATATTGATACAAGGACAATAAAAAGGATTACCACCGCCATCAGGATCCATTGAGACGGCAGCTTCGAATGCATATCCGCATAGCTGGCGCCGAAAACGACGCCACGACTTGAATAGACAAGGTCCCAGATACCAAGCCAGTAACCCCAGGCGAAAAATCCCAGGATTATAATAAAGAGACCTCCAAGATGTGCCATAACCGGTCGGGCGTAGTTGAATTTTAACCTCTGTATACCGTAGCTTATTGCATATACACCCGCGCTGCCGATCAGGCAGATGATGAACACACCCGTCAACCATCCCCGCAGCAGGTCCAGGAAGGGCAGAGAAAATACATAGAAACCGAGTTCCCTCTGGAATACCGGGTCCATTATACCGAAGGGTTGCCAGTTGAGGGCGCGAAGGATGACTTCCCAGTTACTCTGAGCGACAAGACCGAATATCAGGCTCAGGAACAAAGTTACAAGAATGACCCCGGTCCTGATCGCAGGTTGTAGCCGTTTTACCAGTGCCCACGGCCATAGACTGTTGTCGGTCTTGGGGACAAGACGGGTTGCCAGAATCAGATTTCCTGAAAACAGGACTCCGAAGATAATGGCAGCGATAAAGAAGATAAGAACTCGCGACCAGAGAATGGTCGTGAAAACTGAACCATAGCCAAGGCTGCTGAACCAGAGCCATTCCGTGTAAAAGCCTTTCGCTACGCTCAGTATTATGAATAACCCGACCAGAGCGCCGATTGTCCACAGTATCCTGGAGATTCTGCTGTGACCAGAAAAACCTCCAGGTTTTTTGGCCTGGTCTTCGGGAAACCAACGCTGCCACTGCTTCTCGAATGAGTCCAATCCGGAATCTCCTTCAGTCTTTGAGAATATCACAGCCCACGTATGAAGGTCAATCATACATGGTTGAGCCAGGATCAACACGTGCTTGAGTTTGCCACTCCACAAGTCATTCTGAACGAAGTGAAGAATCCCCTTCGCAATTTAGAGAAAAGCACTACCTACCACCCATTCCGGCGGAAGCCGGAATTCGAAAAACCTTCCTGTCATTCCCGCGCAGGCGGGAATCCACACTCCGCTAGCCTGTTCAGGGTAGTTTCCCTACTCTCCAATCTTCAACCTAACCCTCTTCCGTCTCCCTTCCCTTCGTAAAGGAAGGGAGAGACTTAAAAATAGCATTTTCCGGCGGTCAAGGTTTTGGTCTTTAGATTTTGAGCGGTTGCTGGAGCGGGCAAGGAATCAAGGGAGGGAATCCCCCCTCCCGTCATTGCGAGTTTCGCCGTCCACAGGCGAACCGTGGCAATCTATATAAACTAATCCCACCTGTCATTCTGAACGAAGTGAAGAATCTCCTACGCCCTTTAGAGAAAAGCCTTACCTGCCACCCATTCCGGCGGAAGCCGGAATCCAGAAACCCACCTCGTCATTCCCGCGCAGGCGGGAATCCACAGCCTCCACTCGTCATTCTGAACGAAGTGAAGAATCTCCTACGCCCTTTAGAGAAAAGCCTTATCTGCCACCCATTCCTGCAGAAGCCGGAATTCGGAAACATTTCCTATCCATGTCCGCCCGAAGTGTATGGCTGTCCGGGAAATATGTATCATGCGGACTCTCGGCGATCTTTTTCATTAATTCAAACGCTTCATGATATTCAGGGCTTTTTCTGTCCACAGGTTAATGATAAAGCAGTAAGTGGGGGAG
>CAZBQL010000065.1:11169-17989 GCA_964493985.1 uncultured Dehalococcoidales bacterium | reverse complement strand
CTAGTGCATTTCCTGACCAGATCGATACCTGTTTAGAATTTTTAAAAAATAATCCTGAAGATAGGCTCAAAGCTGTTGGACAGTTAAAAAAACTAAAAGGAAAATATAAAGGGATACTACAATACGATATTACGAAGAAAGATGCTCGTGTCTGGTATGTAGTTGATAAGAAAAATAAAGTGGTTATTATAAAATATGCTGGACATCATCCGGATAAATATTAGTTAATATTCTACTAAACGTTTAAGCCTATCAAAAATCCTAATCTAAAAACGGATGAATTCGCATTTATTGAAAATACCTGTGTTGAGGCTATATTATATACAAACTAAAGGTCATCCAGTAGATCAAGCGTATTAGCTAAAAATGTTTTTAATGACTGTTTGAACTCATTGAATTCTTCTCGGGTGACGTATTCGGGGGAGGGAGATTTCTGATCAACCAGGCTTTCACGAACGTCATCCTGCTGTACGGTTTCGGTATATCGCCTGTTCCGGTAGTTTTCTATCAGCTTATTTCTTATCGACTCGATATCATTCCGTACTGTTTCAACATCGGAGTTGAATCGTTCTGCTATCTGGTCAACTTCTTTTCTCGAATACATCTCATCAAGTAAATCGGTCTCGCCTGGTGATGATTCCGTAACTTGCCCGTTTAAATCTGAATTCAGGGCGAACCATTCGTCACTGTCTAACTCTAACGACGACTTATCCTTGACACTTTGAGGAGGAGTCTCATATTTCTCAACCTCACTCACTTTCTCGGAGGTTTTTTCGTAAGCCATTATAGCAAGACCAGCAACTGCCGCCATAAATTCTCCAAATTCACCGTTGATCTTCCTTCTTTTCCGGGAAGCGAGACTCATAACGCCGGCTAAACGGTGATTACGCATCGGCACTGCGACCAGCCAGCGGTATCCCATGCTGTTGAGAGTGGGGAAATTATATGTATCATTGTGACGTAAATTCGGGATAACCAGGATGTTTCCCAGTCCGATAATCTCTCTGTGGTAGACATCACTAACATCCCGTATTACATTTTCAAGTCGTTCTTTAAAATGAAAACCTTGATGCGCTACCAGTTCGAGACTAGAGTTCTCGGCCGATATCATCTGTATCCAGCTACACTCAATCTCAAGAGCACGAGACAACGTCTCTAACGTCATTTCGAGAACAAGCTTAGGACTGTTCGCGATAGACAGAGATTCAGCTATTGCGCTGATAGTAGATAGTATGTCGCGGTTATTGATTTTTGATCCGTCCTGAAAAAAAGCTTGATATATTATACAGTAATTTGTATACCTTAGTCCAAGTTATTTATGTCCGAATATCTCGCCTGTGCTATCCAAAATATTCCCTTTATGAGCTTAACGGACCAAATTATTACCAATTCTCATATTTGTCCGGTTAATCTAATAAAAAAACGATGAAGTGCCGAAGTAATATCTGCAGAAACGTAAACATAAAAAGACATAGCTGGGGTGAGTGGAGGGATTTGAACCCTCGATCTCCAGGGCCACAACCTGGCGCCTTTGACCACTGGGCTACACTCACCATAGACCGTGAAAAATTCCACTGTGGCCGTGATTATTATAACTAAAAACACCTCTGATTTCAATCTGAAAAGGGTAGTTTTCGGGGTCTATAAAATTTCAGGAAGAGTATGTATAATTCATAATAATCATGATAGATGAAGTACATCTGCGCCACCTGACAGTCGATGAAGCACTGATAAAACTGGACGATTTCATACACAAGGCCTATATCTCAGGGCTAATGCAGGTAAAGGTCATTCACGGTAAGGGCGCAGGTATTATCAGGCAGGCAGCCCAGCGTGAACTATCCAGACATCCACTGGTAAAGTCGTACCGGTTAGGTCAGAGAGGTGAGGGAGGCGCCGGAGTAACCATCGTGGAGCTTTCCAGCAAATAGACCAGTCCGGGAAACGTTGAGGCTAAGATACATACAGGAGCTACCGTAATCCGTCATAGTGATATTCATGCCGTAAAAGACAAGCATGGAGATATCGAATTGCCGGCAGTCGCGGGTCGCGAAATATTCGGGGTTGCTATGAACAGTTTAGATAATACTGAATAGTTCATCCAGGGTCTGGATACGTGGGCATTCGGTAATGTCCGGATACATATCATTACGATCGATTATTACCGGTTTGATACCCGCATTCATTGCTCCGACAGCATCTATTTTGTACTGGTCACCAACATGAACTGCTTCGGAAGCATCCACTCCAGCTTTTTTTAACGCCAGCAGGAATATCTCGGGTTGCGGTTTATCCGAGCCTGCTTCACCCGAAGTAACAATAAAATCAAGGTATGGATCAAGACCGAGTTCGGAACAAATCGGTTTCATATCGATTTCCAGGTTGGTAATAAGACCAATTTTCAGGTCTTTTTCCCTGAGTTTTGTCATCACGGGAATCACGTCATCATAAAGTGCGAAACCTATATTGCCATACAGTTCTTCGGCTCTTTTGAAGATCTTTGCTACGGTAGGGGCTTCATCGGATAAGTCGATGCCAATATTTTTCAGGAGTAAAGTCTCATACCGGACGTATACTTCAATCTGTTCTTCTTTGCTTCTGAGTCTCATAGGATATTTAGCATTTTCATCGAAGACCAGGTTGTCGGCATTAAGCAGTGCGGGTCTTACCTGTTCGGAGGTAACATTAAAGCCGAATTCCCGAATGGCCTGGCTTTGAAGCTCCTCCCTGGGCGGATAATAAACCGCCAGGGTATTAAACCAGTCAAAGAATACGGCTTTGAACAAAACTTATCCTATCGTGCTACTTATTCGTCCTGGATACCGGTGTCTTTAATATAATCAACAGCATCCTGGACGGATACTATTTTTTCGGCATCTTCATCCGGAATTTCGACTTTCTTGGATGAATCACTGAATTCTTCTTCCAGGGACATGATCAGTTCCACCAAATCAAGAGAGTCGGCCCCCAGATCATCAACAAAATTTGCTGCGGGCACCACCTCATCATCATCAACACCCAATTGCTCAACGATAATCTTTTTTACTCTCTCATAAACGGTTGCCAATTTCTCCCCCTTATTTCTGTTTCTTTATCTGCTGACCAGAGCGCTTATCGAACCAAGAACTCCATTAACAAATTTCGATGAACGGTCAGCTCCAAAAGTTTTAGCCAACTCCACTGCTTCGTTAATGGCTACCTTTACCGGTACTCTATTATCAATTAAAATCTCAAAGATTGCAAGTCTAAGAATGTTCCTGTCGATAACAGGTAATTGTTCTATCGGCCAGGCCGGAGCGTGTTCTCTGATACTCTGATCAAGTTTATCTTTATTCTCGATAACGCCCGATACAATATCACGAACGAAAGCTTCGTTCTCTTCGGTAAAATCTTCTTCAGCTAATAATCTTCCTGTAACATCATCTGCTTTATGACCGGATGTGTCTATTTCGTATAATGCCTGAAGCGCAAGAGTCCTTGCCTTTCTCCTCACACCTGCCATCATCCATCATCCCCGAATATTTTCTAGTATCTCTATGTATTAAGACGCTTATTTGAGTTTATCAAAAGCACCTGAAATGGTCAATTATTGCCATGAATTACTATTCCGGCTTATATTCCTCCCATGCCGCCATTGATACCAAGTACATGACCGGTAATATATCGGGCCTTATCTGACGCAAGAAACGCCACAGCTTCAGCAATATCCTCCGGCATTCCCAGAAAGCCCAGTGATGTCCTGCTTTTCAGGTATTCTATCCACTTTTCCTCAAGCTGCCGGGTCATATCCGTATCGATAAAGCCAGGCGCTATTGCATTTATCGTAATTCCCCTGGAACCGACTTCTTTTGACAGTGTTTTCGTGAAGGCAATTATACCGGCTTTCGATGCCGAGTAATTCGATTGTCCGGCATTTCCGTGTATACCGATAATACTCGATATACTGATTATCCTGCCGGAACGCTGTTTTAACATATGCTTCAGAGTGGCTTTAGAGCATAAGAACACGCTCTTGAGATTTACCCTGATGACATCATCCCAGTCTTCTTCGGTCATTCGCATTATACCGTGGTCGCGAACGATGCCGGCATTATTCACCAGGATATCTATCTTTCCGTATTTCTGAACAGCGGTATCTATAAGATTGTTTACACCATCCGATGTTCCAACATCGGCGAGGACTCCAGTACAGTCTTTACCGGTACTCCTGATAGACTCGGCGACATTTTCAACTCGGGCCGCATCACTCACACCATTAACGACCGTTATAGCTCCGGCTTCCGCAAGTCTGTTCGCTATCGCGTTGCCAATACCGCGTGTGCTTCCGGTAATAATTGCCACCTTACCAGTCAGGTCCATCGATACTCCAAAATACCATATTTCGTTATCTGAACAGTCCGTTGACTGTCTCTGCACTGTTGATATTCTGTAAGGAAACTTCCCTGTTAATTCGTTTCACCAGGCCACTCAAGACGCGACCGGGGCCTATCTCAATGAATGTTGTTACTCCATTATTAATCATGTATTCGACCGAACCCTGCCATTGAATACCGTTGCATAACTGGTCGATTAGCTCAGTTTTCACCTGGTCGCCGCCGGTCAGAGGTAATGCGGTCGTGTTAGCCAATACAGGAATATCGGGATCACGGAAATCAAGTGAAGTGATGATACCGGTCAGGCCTTCCTGCGCGGGTTTCATCAGTGGTGAGTGAAAAGCGCCGCTTACGTTGAGAGGGACGATCCGGCTGGCTCCCGCCGACTGAGCCTGTTCTGATGCTTTCAAGACATTATCCTTCATACCGCTGATAACCAGTTGGCCAGGCGTGTTATAGTTAGCAATCACCGTTGCAGTATCACGGCATATTGCTGCCAGTACGTCCTCGTCCAGCCCCATAATTGCGGTCATGGCGCCCGGTGATTGTTGACCCGCTTCGTGCATCAGCCTGCCCCTTTCACGTGCAAGGAAAACAGCGGTCGGAAAGTCCAGTACATTTGCCGCCGCCAGAGCAGTATATTCACCCAAGCTGTGACCGGCCAGATAGTCGGGCGCGGGAAAACTTCCGTCATTTATCTCTTCTATAGCTTTCAGGCAGGCATAACTTACTGTGAGTAAAGCCGGCTGCTGATTAATAGTTAGCTGTAATTCATCTTCAGGACCTTCGAAGCACATCTCAGAGATAGATATGCCAAGTGACTCATCAGCCTGCTTGAAGATCGTTTTCGAGGATTCGAACGTATCATACAGGTCCTTACCCATACCTACCGATTGTGAACCCTGTCCGGGAAATATCCAGGCTCGTTTTCCTGATTCAGTCATATTCAGTCCTCCGTAATAAGATTTTTCAGGCTGGAAATGACTATCTCAGCCTCCGATACCGTTTCTTCAATGATATCCTTAACCGATTTTTCCTCTTTAATTCGACCGGCTATCTGTCCAGCCAACAGGGTACCTTCTTGAAGGTCTCCTTCTATTAGTCCCAGGTACATCCTGCCGCGATCGAACATTTCGAGTTCCTCAATGGATACGCCGGCATTTTCGAGTTCTGCAAACCTGTCTGTCAGTTCGTTTTTCAGACTCCGCTGGGGATACCCCAGTATTTGTCTTGTCACAACGGTAGCTGGTGTAACCACATTCATTATTCTGCGTTTATACTCAGGATGAGCAATACATTCTTTGCTGCAGGCAAAACGGGTACCCATCTGAATACCGGATGCTCCGAGTGCCAGTGCGGCTGCCATACCGCGACCGTCACAAATCCCTCCGGCAGCGATTACCGGAATTTTTACGCTCTCAACGACTTCCGGAACAAGTACCATTGTCGTTGTTTCGCCTACATGACCTCCGGATTCGGTCCCTTCAGCTATGACTGCATCTACTCCATCCTGCTCCATGTGCTTTGCCGCAGAGGGGCTGTTAACTACAGGTACCGTCTTTATGCCAGCATGTTTGAATTGCGGGATAAAGGTTTCCGGATTCCCGGCTCCCGTGGTGATAATGGTTACGCCTTCTTCGATAACAACATTCGCAACCTGTCGTACATGCGGTGAAGCCATCTGGATATTTACGCCAAACGGCCTGTTTGTATGCTGTTTTGTCATGCGGATCTGATTTCTTACCCATTCAGGTTCGTAGAATCCTGAGCCGATGATACCCAACCCTCCGGCATTCGACACGGCGGAAACAAGTTCATACGTACCGATATGTGCCATACCTCCCTGGAGGACAGGATATTTTATATCGAAGAGGTCGCACACGACCGTTTTAAGCACAATCCAATATCCTTAAGTGGACTTAGGCTTTGGACTCTTTATCTCAGTTACATCCCGGCCGTTATAACTGCCGCAGGTAGGGCACATATGATGAGGCAGCTTCGGACTGTTACACTGCGGACAGGTAATCAAAGTCGGCGGGGATGCGGCAATGTGGCTGCGTCGTTTCCCTTGCCGTGCTTTGGCATATTTTCTTTTTGGTTGTGGAGGCATCGTGTATTCCTTCCTTTCAGTTATCTGCCGAATACTCGGTATCTGTTAACGAAAGAGTATTCAGTTTCTCCCATCTCGGGTCAGTTTCAGGTGTGCAGTTACACTTTTTCTCATTCAGGTTCGTACCACAGGTCGGGCATAGACCTGAACAATCCTGCCTGCACAACGGTTTTATTGGCAAAGCCATCAAAGTATACTGGCGTATAGCTTCCGATAAATCCATTATATTATGGTCGTCAATGGTAAAGCTACCAGGCTCTTCGGGTGCAGGCAGCATTACGCCGGTATTGACATCCATAACCGGAAAATATTCTTCTTCGATTTTTATTGTAAGGGG
>CAZBQL010000065.1:0-11069 GCA_964493985.1 uncultured Dehalococcoidales bacterium | reverse complement strand
AACAGATAACGATAGTCGTTTTATTGACATCCAGATTCGAGTGACTGTAGAATATTTTTAGTATTCACATTGTAGCTAAGACAGGAGGAGGTAATATGATAAAAGGATATATGGGAAAGATTCTTTTCGTGAATCTTTCAACGGGTGAAATCCAGGAAGAAACACCCGATGACAGCCTGTACCGTAATTTCCTGGGCGGATATGGACTCGGTGCCAGGATTATGTATGACAGGATGAAACCGGGTGTCGATCCGCTGGGTCCGGACAATATGCTGGGATTCGCAACAGGGCCGCTTACCGGTACACCGGCAATTGTGGGAACAAGATACGAGGTTATGGCCAAGTCACCCATAACCGGCGGATGGGGAGACGCCAATTCCGGTGGAGACTTCGGACCTTACATGAAGTTTGCCGGATACGATGCGGTATTTTTCACAGGGATTTCCGAAAAACCGGTATACCTGTTTATCGACAATGGCAAGGCGGAACTGCTTGATGCCAGTGACCTCTGGGGCAAAGGTTCCTATGAAATGGAAGTCATCATGAAAGAAAAGTATGGCAAAGACACAGAGGTTTCCTGTATCGGGCCTTCCGGAGAGAAAATGTCGTTGATATCATGCGTCATCACCAAAAGAGGAGCCGCTGCAGGCCGGTCAGGTATCGGTGCTGTTATGGGCTCGAAGAAGTTAAAAGCGGTAGTGGTAAGAGGCGACATGGAAGTCCCCATGGCTGATAGAGAAAAAGCTATGGCAATCAGAAGGGACCATACCGAAGCAACGAAGGGCATGGCCCAGGGTATGAGGAAATACGGCACTTCCGCTATGACGGAACGGTCCGCCCTAAGCGGTGATACTCCGGTCAAGAACTGGGGTGGTGTAGGTATCGTCGATCTGCCGGACGCTTCCGGACTTAGCGGCGACCTGGCGATAGCCAATGTAGACAAGCCGGAACCTTGCTGGCATTGCCCCATTGCCTGCCAGTCAATACTCAAAGAAGGTACGGGCGAATATAAGTATCCCGCAGGTACTCGCAGGATTGAATATGAAACCCAGGGGTCCTTCGGTACAAATTGCCTTAATACCAACGCAGAAGCACTGAACAGGATCAATTATCTTTGTAATGATTACGGTCTTGATACAATTTCAGGCGGCAGCGTCGTTGCTTTCGCCATGGAACTCTATGAAAAGGGTATTCTTACGAAGGCTGATACCGATGGTATCGATCTTACCTGGGGTAATCCTAAAGGAATCGTCGAGCTTACCGAAAAAATGGTCAAAAGAGAAGGAATCGGTGATATCCTGGCTGACGGTGTAAAGGTAGCTGCCGAGAAGATCGGTAAAGGCGCTGAAGAATACGCAGTGCATGCCGGAGGGCAGGAGCTCGGTATGCATGATCCCAAACTTGCCCGTCCCGGAGACACAGGCGCAGCCCGTTACCAGATGGATGCAACTCCCGGCCGTCATACCCAGGCATTCGGACCGGGGAGCTTTAATACTCACGTAACTAACTCTATCGGTACCTGTTTCTTCGGTGGTTTCGGTCCTCCGGGAGGAAGAAACTGGACACTCGAGTACATGCAGGCAGTAACCGGCCTGGACTGGACTGCTGAAGAGCTGTTAAAGTGCGGCGAGAGAATCGTTAATATCAGGCACTGCTTCAACCTTCGCGAGGGAATTAATCCTCTGAACAATTACGTTCATCCCAGGATATACGGTGATCCTCCTCAGACCGAAGGACCTCTGGCCGGAGTCAGGGCTGACATCGAGGCACAAAACTACTGGTGTCTTGGCGCTCTCGACTGGGATAGAGTTACAACCAAGCCGAGTAAAGCCAAGCTCCTGTCACTCGGTCTCGATGATATTGCCGAGGAACTGCATCCGCCGCAGCCGGGTCCGATGGGGCCTCCCAGATAAGTATCAGGCGGACAATTAATTCGGAACATGAATAGTGTCGGTCAGGTAAGGCAGGTTTCTGTCGTTACCTGACCGATTTAGGTTATAATTAATATAAACAGTCTGAGGAGAAAATCATAACAGTGGCTACTTATACCGTTGAGATGTTCGGTCTTCCGTATTCCATATCAGGAATACGAGAAATAAAGATCGAGCTTGAAGATAAGACGAAGCTGACCGATATTGTCGGTGCATTAAGACGTGAAATCCCTGCACTCGAGGGAGAGGTTATTACTCCGGGGAACGATTACCTGATGGACGGTTTTACTTTTAATATTAACGGGCGTTTCTATGTTGATGACAGAGACCTCGTCCTCAAAGAGGGTGACCATATCATCCTGCTGACGCTGGCAACTATAGGGTAATTGTATCCGACAAGTGATAAAGAAATTGAAGAGAGGTCGGAACTAGTTCCGACCTCTCTTCTTTCTGAGTTCGGCGGCGATAGTATTTCTCAGTACCTGGTTGGTCCCTTCGTATATCTGGGTTATTTTAGCATCTCTCATCATTTTCTCTACCGGGTAGTCACGCATATAACCTGACCCGCCGAAAATCTGTACCGCGTCGGTTGTCACTTTCATCGCAACATCGGACGCATGTACTTTCGTCATGGCTGATTCCCCGGAATGTTTCATTGTTCCTGCATCGATAGCCCTGGCCACGGCATAATTCAAAGCTCTGGCGGCCTCGGTCTGAATAGCCATATCCGCAAGGAGATGCTGGACAGCCTGGAATGAGATGATAGGGTGACCGAACTGAACACGCTGTTTCGCATAATCTATAGCTGCATCCAGCGCGCCCTGGGCGATTCCGACAGCCTGAGAGCCTATTCCGGGACGCGATTCATCGAATATACTGAGCATAATAATGAAACCCTGGCCTTCTTTACCGATAAGGTTTTCTTCAGGCACAAAGCAGTCTTCGAAAACGAGTTCCCTGGTAGCGGAAGCGCGGATACCCATCTTGTTCTCTTTTCTGCCAAAAGTGAAGCCAGGTGCGTCTTTTTCCACAAGTAAAATGCTGGCACCGCGAGGACCTTTCGTTTTGTCTGTCAAAACAAGTACGGAATAAATTTCAGCTTCTCCGCCGTTACTGACGAACAGTTTGTTGCCATTCAGAAGGTATCCGCCGTCAACTTTCCTGGCAGTAGTTTTCAGACCACCGGGATCACTTCCGGCTGATTCTTCCGTGATACTGAGTGCCGCCAGCTTTTCTCCGCTGGCAATGTAGGGAAGGTATTTCTGTTTCTGTTCATGAGAGCCGTATTTGACCAGCGCAACTGTTCCGAGAGATGATGCGGCGTAACATAATGCTATTCCGGCACAAGCCCGACTAAGTTCTTCTATTACCAGGCATAAATCGAGACAGCCTCCACCCAACCCTTCGTATTCTTCAGGGACAAAAATCCGGAACATGTCGGTCTCAGCAAGAGTTTTCATTATTTCCCATGGAAACTGACCGGTTTCATCGAATTCAGCCCTGACCGGAACTATTTTTTCATCAGCAATTGTCCTGACCAGTTCTTTGATGGTTCTTTGTTCTTCTGTAAGTAAATGATCCAAAGTTACTCCTCTTCCATAGGTGGTTTTTCTTTCACAAATATTAACACAGTAGACCTTGCCCCGCAAAATGCCGGCGAAAGAAAAAAACGAAAATACACGGATAAAAGGATTGATGTGTGTATACTATATTAAAGTGAAGTTGACAAATTTTGATAGAACAACCTGATGAACGAATAAAAAAAGGGGGATTAATAATCCCCCTTTGATATTCGAGCCAGCCCTGTCGCTAAGCCCGATTACCCCCAGGGCTCCGGACACGGGAGGGGTATGGTTGGTATTTAAGCTGAGACGAGCTGCTAAATCCCAGCACCCTGGATTTCCCCCGACAGGACTAGCTGCTACCCTTTTAAATTTTTAAAAGTACGGTATTTGATTTTTACAGGCGTAAATGTTAATAATTAACAAGTTATTGAACAAAATGTACAATATCGTATACGACATCGAGTATAAAAGAATATTGTTCTAATGTCAAGGCTTTTTTCAGTATATTTTTTATGTGATAATTTTATACAAACAAATGCTTGGTAGAATATAAGATTCTTACAGTCGAGAAGGAGTATACATGGCAGAAACCGGAGATATCGACGCAGCGGTGAGAGACAGCGACCGGGATTTTGCTCTCTGGGCGATGATCATCCAGGCAAGAGATATATTATTCAAAGCAAGAGATAATGAATTAGGGCAATATGGAATAACGGCAGTCGAAGCAAGAGCATTATTTATACTTAACCTCATCGGTGACAGTGCAACCCCAGCAATGATATCAAGGTTGATGATGCGCGGGCATAATACCGTAACTGCTCTCCTTACCAGGATGGAGGGGAAAGGACTGATATCAAGAACAAAAGATCCCGAAAAGAAGAATTCCTGGAAAATCGGACTGACCGATAAAGGTAATGAGGCTTATCAGGACTCTCTCATAAGACAGGCTATACACGAAATATTTTCAGTTTTTAGTGAAGAAGAACGTGAATTACTGATTGCCAGCCTGCAGATAATATGCAACCGGACTGTAGATTATATGACAGAAATGTCTACTGCGACGCATTGATCCCTCTACTTTTTGCAAGGGCGAACCTGGTCCTTTTAATGACAGTGCTATAACAATTTCAGCCTGGATACCACTTCGTTAATGGTCTCTTCGGAAGCAGATGTTCCACTGGTTACGCCGACAAGCTCGTTACCTTTGAACCAGGACGGCTTTATATCGTCTGCTGTTTCGACCTGGTACGTTTTCGTAACCGATGAACACAACTGCGTGAGGTGGTTCGTATTAGCGCTGGTGTGGCTTCCAATAACAAGCATAATATCTACCCTATTTGCCAGTTCAAGATTAGCCTGTTGTCTTTCTCTTATATCATGACAGATCGTATCGATAATCCTGATCTCGGTGTCTTTTTTCAGTGCGAAATCTACCAGGTCCTTGACGAATGTATTAAAATATGCCGGGATCTGGGTGGTCTGTGAAAGCACACCGATTTGTCTGGGAAGTTCATCCAGTTCGTTCAACGAGTCGATATCCATTGTAGCGATCCCTTTCCCACCTGCCCATCCCAAAATCCCCTTTACTTCCGGATGATAGACATCGCCGTAGACGATAACAAAAAAACCGGCTTTCGACAATCTCTGCGCCGCTTTTTGAGCACGGCGTACAAAAGAACACGTGAAATTAACTATCTCTATATTACGTTTCCGGATTTCATCTTCTACCTGTGGTCCGACACCATGAGCGCTGACAGCCACCGTATTACCTTTAATTTCTTCAACACTGTCTGCAACCTGCACGCCGATATCAGCAAGTCTCTGCATCACCTGGTGGTTATGAACGACAGCCCCAAGCGTCTCGATCTGTCCCCGTTCACGGGCTACCTTTTCCAGTGTATCGATAGCCCGTTTCACTCCAAAACAAAAACCGGTCCTGGGAGCTTTCTCAATTCGAAGATTCATCTGTTTTCTCCTGACCGGAATAGATACCACGATATTTTGCAGGAAGTAAGTCGGCGATGTGTCGCATTACACAGGTTGTCGATTCATCAAGGGCTTCCCTGGTCTTTCTGCGGCCCTTCGCCGGAAGGTGAAAAGGCTCTCCGAAGCGTACCTGTATTCCGGGACGCCGGACCATCCATTTCAGACCCACCACTTCTTCCGTGCCTGTGATTGCTGCCGGTACAATCGGAATATCAGTCCTGACCGCTATAAGTGCCGAGCCCGGGAAGGCTTTTTTCAATTGAGCTTCCTTACTTCTTGAAGCTTCGGGGAAAATCACGAGAATTTTGTCATTTGCGAGCACTTTTTCGGCGTAGCGGAGCGCCTGCCGGTCCAGTTGACCGCGATTCACCGGAAATGCACCGAATCCGTGCAAGAAATATCCGGTGAACGGATTGCGGAATAATTCCTTTTTCGCCATAAAAATAGCACTACGTTTGAGTGTAACGCTGAGTAGTGGAGGGTCGGCATTACTGAGATGGTTGGAGACTAAAAGTAGACCTCCTTCTACAGGGATGTTTTCCAGTCCTACCACCCGCCACCTGGTGAACACTTTAAAAAATATTATAACGGCAAACCTGGCAATGTAATAATACCAGCGTATCATTGTCGCTCCGTTCGTGAATCCGATTAATTCTTGCCAATTATAGACCAAGTACATGTGAAAGAACAAACAGGATACTATTTATTAGAACGGGTATCATCCTTGAATTTATATACAAAATAATACATAATGTCTCAAATCTTAATTTACGATAACGGAGATGAAATATGATAGCAACACTGACTCTTAACCCATGCCTGGATGAATATATTATCGTTGACGGACTCCTTGTCGATGAGACTAATCGCTGGACAAAACGCGTTCAATATGCAGGAGGGAAGGCTATCGACGTATCCCGGGCAATAAAAGAAATGGACGGAGTAACTATCGCTTACGGATTTATTGGCGGAGATAACGGGCGAAGGGTAGAAATCCTGCTGGATGAAGAAGGCGTACTTTTCAGCTTCACACCCATCAAACATGAAACCCGCACCAATTTCATCATTGTCGATAGGCAGACTAAATATCAGACTTTGATCGGAGCGCCAGGTCCTCGTGTATCAAAAAAAGAATTTGAAAGATTATGCAAAAAGCTTAAGGGAATCAGGCCGAATCCTGATATGCTTGTTATCGGTGGCAGCGCGCCTCCCGGATCACCCGAAGACATCTATTACCGGATTGTTACAGATGCGAATAATCGCGGCATAAAAACTGTCCTGGATGTTGCAGACAACTGGCTGACCGAAGGAATTAAAGCTAATCCGTACATGATAAAGCCGAATGTACACGAAGCTGAAAAACTGCTTGGTCGAAATCTACCGGATGAAGAATCGGTGATCGATGCGGCGAGGGAGTTAGTGGATAGGGGAATAGAGGTTGCGCTTATATCCAGGGGTAGCGAAGGACTGATAGCGGCGAGTAAGGAGTACACATACAAGGTAACTCCGCCAAAGGTTAAAGTTAAAAGTGCCGTAGGAGCCGGTGACTGTACCGTAGCCGGATTTGCTTTACGGCTGTCACACAACGAACCTCTTATTGAAGCCTGCAGGCTTGGCGGTGCTATGGGTGCAGCGGCGGTACTCACTCCGGGCACTGAGCTATGCAAGAGAACCGACGTGGAAAGACTCCTGAATAATGTAAAAATAGAAGAAGTATCTCACAGAAAAAAATGATCGGCCCCTGTCAGAAAATCAGGTTCAGCAGACCGCCGACAACGAGGGATGCAATAATCATTATTGCCACCGATTTCAGTAACGTTTTGAAACCCAACTCTCTGAGTAATACGGCAAAAGTCGCAATACAGGGGAAGAACATAGCGAGTACCACACTTCCGACGACCAGTTGACCGGCTGAAAGCGATAGAGGGGCCAGCAAGCCCATTGCCACGTCTTTCCTTAGAAAACCTATAACTATAGCGGTTACGGCTTCCTTGGGTAAGCCCAGTAAACCTGTAATGACGGGCGCAGTGAAGTTGGCTACGGCATCAAATACGCCGAGAAAATAAAGTACATTTATTATTAATACCGTGATAAGGATAAGTGGAATGGCTTCTTTCAGGAATCCTAAAATACGCATCCATAATTTTTCCATCACTATCCTTAATGGAGGCAGACGATAGGGTGGAATTTCAATCAGCAGTTCAGGGCTTAACCCCCTGGCAAAACGATTCATTAGAAAACCGAGTATTATCCAGACAAGGAACAGTGTCCCATATACGATGATGACGTACTGAATACCATGTCGTCCCAGCAGTCCGACGATCATAGCCTGTAAAGAAGCACATGGTATAGCGATGGATATCAGGGTGGCAGCGATAAATCGTTCTCTTTTGCTTTCAAGGATCCGGGTGGCGAGAATAGCCGGTACATTGCATCCCATCCCCAGCAAACTCGGTATTATGGCGTAACCGTGAAGACCAATCCGGTGCATGACGGTATCCATCAGGACTGCCAGGCGGGGAAGGTATCCTGTGTCCTCCAGGATTCCCAGTATCAGGTAGAAAGATACTATATACGGCAACACCATTGCGAACGGCACGTATAATCCTGTACTGAGGAGTCCGAATGATTCTACATAGTTGACCTCTCCGTTAACAACATGACCGAGCAGGACGTTGCTGAAAAAGCCGCTGCTGCCCAGAATATCGTTCATCTTAAGCAAGACCGGCGTCCAGAGCGTGTTGAACAACGGATCAAGCACGTAAGTAATCAGACTTTCACCGACAAGGCGGACCAGGAAGAAAGACCCGACCAGTATTACAGCCGCTATAATTGTCCCGGTCAATGGTCTGACACTTGCGTCACTCAGGCGTTCACGCCAGGTATGATGTCGATGAGTAACGGTCTGTACCTGGCTGACGATATTTCCTATGGCTGCCCATCGTTCATCGGAGGTACGTACGGGAGTATCCGGCGACGTGGCCAGATGCAGGCTTTCACCAAGTTCCTTAATACCCTGACCCGTCACAGCCACGGTAGGGATGATCGGTACTCCAAGCAATTCCCGCAGTTTTTCCAGGTCGATATGTATTCCAAGATGTTCGGTTTCGTCCCACATATTGAGTGCGACAATAACCGGGATCTGTCTTTCAAGTATTTGGAGCGTGAGGTTAAGGTTTCTTTCCAGGTTCGTAGCATCGACGACGTTTATAACGACATCTCCCGTTTTCAGCATTTCGGCAGCTATTCTCTCTGCTTCGCTGGTCGGTTCAAGGGTATACGTTCCCGGTACATCGATAACATCGGCTATTTCTTCGCCGATTTTAAAATATCCTTTAGTATACCCCACGGTACTCCCGGGATAATTCGACGCTATAACTTTTACGCCGGTAAGGCGTGAGAAAATTACGCTTTTACCGACGTTGGGATTTCCCATCAGTAATATGTTCATACGTATATTCTAGTCGGGTTCCACGATTATCTTACCTGCCATACCATAACCGATCGCTACGTGGGTACTTCCCGTTCTGACCGTTACCGGCCCCCTCATCAGCATATCGCTTATCTTGGTAACTTTCTTCCCTGGAATTATTCCGAGGGCACCGAGACGGGCAGTAACTCCCTGTCCGCCCTGTATTTCAATGATCTTTCCTGTCTGTCCCGATTTCATCTTATTAACCGCGATATGCTTATTTCCCGGCATTCGATACTTCTCTTTCCTTGCGACATTCCGGGCAGTAGCCGGTCATTCGCACTTCTGTATTTACTACTTCAAACCCTTTTTCTTTACTGACTTCTTCCTGCATCTGAACGCTCATAGGGCACTCGAATTCCACAACCTTTCCGCAACCCAGGCAGATGAGATGATGGTGTTCATGGGACGCTTTTATTTCATAGTGGTGATGCGTTTCATCAAGATGTACTTCCTCCACCAGTCCCAATTCTTTAAGAGTCTGTAAGGTCCTATAGACCGTAGAAAGACTCAATCGCGGCTGCTTTTTACGAGCTCTACGATATACTTCGTCAGCATCCAGATGTCCCTGTCCGCGGCGAATGATATCGAGTATCGACTGTCTCTGGCTGGTGCTGCGAAGCCCTGCTTCGCTCAACAGTTCACGGTTCTTCTTTTTCGTGTTAGATATTTCCGACATCATTCAATCTACCTTATATCATGTTGCAAATGATAATCATTTGCAACTAGAATTAGTATAATATATTAAAATGACGATGTCAAGATACCAAACGCATAACATTAGGGCATGTTGGTTGTTAGACTGTATTCACCTCAATAATTAATCCATACTTTGTAGTAATGTATTAGTTTTTTCGATAAGATGTATTGACTTCATCATAAGTGCCGCATATACTACTTTCAAATAGGAACTGTTCGTGTATGTATTGATAAACCTGGGTAACAGGGAGAACCACCTCGTATCCGTCTCCGGTAACGGTACCACAACAACCTTCGTCTATGACGGTGATGGAAACAGGGTAAGGAAAACGGTGACCGGCAGCGAAGATATCCTGTATATCAACAAGTATTACGAAAAGAACCTGACAACCGGTAATGTTACTACCAATTACTATCTCGGTGACAGGCTGGTGGCGCAGAGAGGAGAGACGACCCTGCGGTATATCCACCAGGACCACCTTAGTGGTACATCACTCATGACCGTGCCGACGGATAGAAAGTTCACCGGGCAAAGACTTGATGACACCGGTCTCTACTACTACGGTGCCAGGTACTACGACCCGGAGATAGGGAGGTTTATCAGTGCGGACACTTTTGTTCAATATCCCGCAAATCCACAATCATTCAATAGATATTCCTACTGCCTGAACAATCCACTAAGGTATATTGATCCGAGTGGGCACATAGTTACAGTTGAAGGTTTTAATGTAAATGATATTGAGAATATCTTACAGGATCCTCTACTACTAGCAGTACTTGGAGGTTCGGATATAAATTTGGTTACGGGTATAGTTGGTTCAGAAGAATATGGAGCTCATCAGGATGTACGCGATCAGTACCCAGACCAGGCGACCAACCTTGAGAAATCTAAGACTGTTTATGAGGTTGTAGTATCTACTCCAGACCTTCCTGTTTCTACTACATCAACAACAAAAACGGTTAGTTATTATTCTGAAACTAATAGGAGTTATCACATTCCAATACCAACTAATACTGAAGTCTCTATTAAGTACGGACCTACTAATGAAAGTTGGCGGAGACTCGGAGAGTTTTTAACTGGAGTTATATTTACTGCAGGAGGATCAATAATGGCTGTAGGTACTATCATAATTGCCGTTCCTTCTGGACCTCTTGGATGGGGGGCAAGTATTTTTGCTTTATACACAGAATTCGGTATTATTTTCGAAGGAGTAAATAAGATAGTGGGAGAGGATATAATGCCTAACCTAATTCCGTTAACTGGAACTCCTGGTCCTGAGTAATAAATCATTAAGGAGAAAAGTCTAAATGGATTCTGTTGCTAGAATTGGGATACCAATCGTCGGGAGTATATATCTAATTAGTCTAGGTTTTTTCATGCGGAAAATAATTATAAGCAAAAGAGAAGGTAAAGAA
>CAZBQL010000064.1:16638-18235 GCA_964493985.1 uncultured Dehalococcoidales bacterium | reverse complement strand
ACTAGTATCTAATTGTAAAAATCATTAAATACTTTGAAATTCTCTCTCCCCTCGCGGGAGAGAGTTAGAGTGAGGGGGTATCCCGATTTATATCACCCTCACCTGAATCCTCTCCCCTCAAGGGAGAGGAAATATGTATACGGACCAATACTATTAAGTACTACTTACGGAAAATACCACCAGTCAAACTCGGTAGCAGTGTTCGAAGGTTCGGGATCATAGTCCGGAGTGAGTTCCGGAGGCGTGATATAAAGGTAGAAAAACCTTTTCCCTGCTTCTTTAACTTCGACCGGCTTCCAGCCCTGGACGGAATAGGTCTCGATAACGATCCTTGTTCCGGGTCGAAGTTCTTTCTCGAATTTCGGTCTTAAAAACGCGATGCCGCTTTGAATAAGATAGACAAATATTACCGTGGCCTCGGAAAGGTCCTGTTCAAGAACATCACCCTCTATGAAAGTAACTTCCTGGTCCAGGCCTTTATTCTTCGCCATTTCTCTTGCAGTATTCACGCAGTCCGGGTCTATATCTATGCCTACACATCTCCCGGCGCCCCTCTCAAAGGCAGTAAAAAGCAGTCTGCCGTCACCGCATCCAAGGTCGTAGACCACATCGTCGGCAGTGACTGGTGCGAGTTCGAAAAATGTGTCGATAAGCTGGGGCGGCGTAGGCACCCACTTCACAAATTTAGGCATGGTTCGGCTCTCTTATGTTATTTCCTCTTTTTTAGCATGTGTTTAGTCTATAGACTAAGAATCCATAAAAAACGTGACCGTATAAACCTATCAGGGAGTAGATTCCCGCCTGCGCGGGAATGACATACCCCTTTTTCGTTTTTCCCGCCCTACTTTAATTTATGTTTATAAATCTGTTGAGCGGGAATCCACAAAATCTTGAACTTGATTAACCTTCGAAAAGTACGGGTAGATCTCCAACACTCGACATCACAGGCAGGTTTACGGTAGCACTATAAATTTGAATTTTGGTATTTGACATTATTTAGAGCTTAGAGATTAGGATTTAGTATTTCTATCCTGATATCGGATTATCTACCCTTCCAGACCGGCGGTCTCTTTTCTCCAAAAGCAGCCGTGCCTTCTCTCGCATCTTCGGACGCCATGACATTCGGACCGAACCGCGCCGGTAATGCTTCCTTTAACGGCATATCAAGATTCTTTCTTACCGTCTCTTTTATAGCCTGGACTGCCAGAGGGGCGACTACCGTCATCCTTCTCGCCATATCATAGGCGGCATCCATCAGTTCAGCACCTGGGACGACATGATTGACCAGGCCTATCCGGTACGCTTCCTCGGCAGTGATCAAATCTCCCGTCATCATTATCTCCAGCGCCGCACCCAGGTTCACCAGCCTGGGCAGCCTTGCCATTCCTCCACCTCCGGGGATGATCCCCCGTTTCGGTTCGGAAAGGCCCATCTGTACCCCTGCGGCGGCGATCCTGATATCGCAGGCAAGTGCCGTTTCCAGTCCGCCGCCGACCGCAACTCCGTTAATCGCAGCTATGATCGGCTTCCAGATATCGATATTCCCCGCCATCAGGCTGGGTACTTTGGATTCATCACCTGTACCCCTGCCGCCACC
>CAZBQL010000064.1:8884-16538 GCA_964493985.1 uncultured Dehalococcoidales bacterium | reverse complement strand
CTTCTCATGGCGGCATTCATCGCATTGCGGGCTTCCGGCCGGTTCATGGTCAATACTGCAATGTGGTCTTTCTTTTCATATAGAGTAGCTTCACCCATTTTCTTCTCCTTCTCAATTAAAAGTTTAAATCATTATATTGAACACTACTGATTAATGGAAGCGGTACTCCGGTGGCAAGCATAATATTTGGTAATGGACTTTGACGTACTCTCTTTAACAAGCAGGAGATATTACTTACTAAAGTAATTTTCGGGACGGATATAATCCTGGAATAGCTCGATCAGTTTTACTCTCTTTTAAAGTTTTTAGAAACTCGATCAGGTCATCAAGATCATCCTGAGACATTCTCCAGCGTGGCATTACCTGCCTTTCTCCACTTTAAGGAACCGAGCATTAATGGCAACAATGATTGTACTCAAAGCCATCAAGGCTGCTCCAACTGCCGGGTCCATTATAAATCCCACTCCGTAAGCAACTCCTGCAGCCAGCGGAATGGCGACCACGTTATACCCCGTTGCCCATACCAGATTCTGTATCATCTTTTTATAGGTAGCCCGTGACAAACTGATAATAGAAATGACATCCAAAGGATTGCTCCTCACCAGGACAATATCTGCAGTTGCGACAGCAACATCGGTACCGGCTCCTATAGCAATACCGACATCGGCCTGGGCGAGGGTAGGCGCATCATTTACGCCGTCACCGGTCATGGCTACCATCAATCCCCGGGACTGAACTTCCTTGACCTTCTCTGCTTTCCTGTCAGGCAGTACACCGGCGAAATATTCATCCAGTCCCGTCTCCTCCGATACCCACCTGGCAACAGGTTCATTATCTCCGGTTATCATCATGCACCGGATACCCAATTCCTTCAAATTACTTATTGCTTCACGAGACTCTTCCCTGATAATATCAGCCAGCGCAATAGCGCCTGTCAGTTCTCCGTCGATTATGACATATATTACCGTTTCACCCTGCGAAGCGAGCTTGTCGAGCCTGTCATCCTTCACTTCTATGGTGTTTTCCCGAAGATATCCCGGACTTACCGTCTTTACGTCTTTTCCATTTACCTTACCCTGGGCACCCTTCCCGGGTATGGACATGAACTCTTCGACAGGCCACGTATCGTCCGAGGAAGTCACGATCCTTTTTGCTATAGGATGTTCGGAATGGGCTTCGACAGATGCGGCATATTTGAGCAACTCTTTCTCATTAAAGGTGTTGTTCAGGATTATGGTATCGGTTACCCCGAATTCTCCTTTTGTGAGTGTGCCTGTCTTGTCGAAAAGTATCGCCTGCACGTTCCTGGCCTGTTCGAAGCCGTCACGGTTCTTTATCAAGAGACCGGCTTTTGCAGAAATGGAAGTTGAAACGGAAACCACAAGGGGTATAGCAAGGCCGAGGGCATGGGGACAGGTTATAACCATTACCGTTACCATTCGTGATAGAGCAAAGACAAACTCTCTCCGGGCTACTCCCAGCCATACCGCCAGTGTGATTAATCCGGCACTGATAGCTATGACTGTCAACCAGAGTGCTGCTCGATCAGCCAGACCCTGCGTCCTTGATTTACTTTCCTGCGCCTGGCGGACCAGTTCAGTCATTTGCGCAAGATACGAGTCCTTTCCTGTTTTTTGCACCTCTACATGAAGAGAACCTTCTCCGTTTATCGAACCGCCGATTACCATATCGTCTAGTTGTTTTTGTACCGGCAGAGATTCACCGGTCAGCATTGCCTCGTTCACTGATGTTTGGCCGTCAATAACTCTCCCGTCCACCGGGATTTTTTCGCCCGGTTTCACTAAAACGGTATCCCCGACGTTCAACTCACCCAGGGGGACTTCCAGAGTCTGCCCGTCCGGCATCAGCTTATGGGCTTCTGAAGGCATTAATCTCGCCAGTTCTTCAATGGCAGATGAAGCCGCCATAATAGACCGCATCTCCAGCCAGTGCCCCAGCAGCATAATATCGATTAGTGTAGCCAGTTCCCAGAAAAATACATTTCCGCTCAATCCAAACACAACAGCACTGCTGTAGACGTAAGCCACGGTGATAGCCAGCGCTATCAACGTCATCATACCGGGAGTTTTCGATTTCAGTTCATCGTATATCCCCTTGAGAAAAGGCCAGCCGCCATAGAAAAAAATCGCTGAAGATAAAACAAATAACACATACTTATCGCCGGTAAATGCAATAGCTCCTTCAATACCAAGAAATCGTTGAATCAATGGAGAAAGGAGTAATACCGGTATACTGATAATGAGTGATATCCAGAAGCGTTTTTTAAAATCGGCGACCATCATCGCGTGATGACTGCCATGCCCTGCACGACCTCCATGTCCGTCGTGGTCGCCCATCCCTTCGTGCCCTGCATGACTACCCACATCTTGGGAATCCATATCATGCATTGATTCCATATCATGGTTCATATCATGATCCATGTGCTCATTTCACGGCAGATCCAAATCGTGTTTTATATAAAATCCTCTCCAAATTCATATTCCAAAATGGCTTTCCTCATCTGAATAAAACGGGATCCGGTATTCATGGGCTTGCTTTGTAAGTTTTTGATTAGCTCAAACTACTCTTTGGTTATTTCGCCTCGTGCGTATCACTCTTTCCCAATATCCAGGGAATCCTGTTTATGGATGGTACTGTAACCTGTCCTTCCTGTAAATCTAAGGATGGTCCAGATAATAAGCGTGATAATACCTCCCCAGAAAAGGACCATCAATATCATCATCCCGATGCCCCACCAACCGGGAAATCCATACAACCACATACCAATAACTTCCTTGATTCAAGGATTTTACTTGACCTTCTCAAACTGGTCTTTGCCGACACCACAAACCGGGCATACCCAATTATCCGGCAGTTTTTCAAAAGGTACTCCGGGTTCTATTCCGCCATCAGGATCTCCCATCTCAGGATCATAGATCCAGCCGCAGACAAGGCATACATACTTATCCATTGTCTATCGATTCCCCTTCCTGTTATCTCAATATACCCATTTACTTTTACTCTTTTAACCAAGCAGAAATCGAAGCCAGTGCTGCCTCTTCTCAAGACCAATTCCAAAGAAATCCAGTCCGAGAAAATAACCGGCTCCGCTGAACATCAGGGTAATGGAAGCCAGGACATATAAAATCTGATTATTGATCCAGCCTTGCTGCGGCGGTAATACCGCAAGGTAAAACGTGAAAACCTCTACAGCCCCCCAAAAGGAAGCAAATCTGACTAATATGCCCAGTATTATGGCGCTACCTATTAATACTTCCGCCCAGGGAATCAAAATATTAAAAACACCGGTGTAGGCTGCAAGGCTGTTGAAGAAATCCGAGAAGGGACCTGTACTGTTATTTAAAAAACCGGAAGCGGAAAAACCCTCCAGGAACTTGCTAAGCCCGGCTTCAAATATCAATCCCCCAACCCCCAGCCGGAGAATGAGAATAACAACCGTAAATCCTCGTGATGCTAAACCTTGCTTCGACATGCCATCATCTGATTGCATGGGCACCTTCTATTTACTCGGCTTAATGGTTACCAACATATTTTTCAGGGGCATAGTCAAATGCTTTTTTACAGCCTTCCGAGCAGAAATAATATTCCTTCCCCTTGTAGACTGAAGTATGGTGTGAATCAGATTTGTTTACCCTCATACCACATACCGGGTCACGTTCTATTTCACTTTTCTCCATGGCGCTTTCCCTTTGCTTTCTTTAAGTCATTTAGTGCCGTTACCAGTTTGTCTCTTCGCACCTCCAGGCCTTTCCGATAGTCAGCCATGTCATCGGCTATCTCCGTAAAAAGACTACGGGCTAGTTCGTTGGTTGAAGAATTGGCTGACCGCCTGAAAAAATTCTCTTCGGTTTCCTGATGCACGATGGCCATAGAGACTATCTCAAGCATTGTTTCAAGGTCCTTATATTCAGGCATAATCCTCTCCTTGTTATTTATGAGAATCTTATCTGTGATTCAACCGAGCACCATAGTGACCTTCTGCAATTGACCCGATTACCAGCAAGGTAACACCGGCAAAGTATATGGCATGCCAGACATTATGTAATATATTTAGATTCTCAAGAAGAAAAGTACCACGATATATGACCAGGGCAAAGCTGATGCCTATCATGGCAAAGGAAATCCTTATCTTATTTATGAACAACTTGCTTTTAAACCCCTTGTAGCGTCCCTTCCATTCGACCCACCCGGTCAAAGTAGTAGGAATCATAACCGCTGCGCCAGCAGCCAGACCGATGAAACCAGCTATTTCAAAACAGTCGGTGTCAGTGAAGAGGCTAAGGAGGATAAAACCGAAAGAGCCTATAAAAAATGAAACCGGGAAGTGAGTGAAAGGCACATGCCAGTGCATCTTATAGTGAAGGATCGACTTTCCCGGACTGGTCGTTGTCATAGGTCACAGCCTTTTCTATTTATTCAATTAATTATGTCAAATACTTGCCAGCAATTAAAGGTTTTCTTTTGTAGTCTACGTCTACATACTTCCTTAATGCTCTAACAAGGTCGGGGATGGCCCAACCTGTCAACTTCATTTTTTACTCTATCCAGCACCGTGTTCCATACGCAAGCCTACATATTTTAAGCACAAAGCCCTTCTTTTCCCCTATAGTAGCTATAGTCCTATGAAATAGTCATAAAACGTGACCTGAAAATATCACAAAAATATGACATTTCGCTTTAAAAAGAAAAGGGAGAAAAAGACTGAGAGTGAAATACCCAAATTAAGTTGATTATATTCTTCATTAATATCTGACCATTACTGGAAAGTCTATCGGCCATGAATACACATGGCCGATAATTCGTTATTCACTAATTTTGAATTAACGCCAGGCATCGATGCTGTAGGCGGGATCGGACCTGGCGCTCCGGCCATCGGTCCAGAGACCTACTTCTTCTCCGCCGCCGGTGACGATGATACAGTTCTCGAACGGATCAGCTACCGCCGGTACCATGTATTCCTCGTCCAGTTCTTTCCAATGTTTCCCCGAAGTAGGTTCAATACCTTTCCAAGCATTGGTGGTAACATCGGGCCGCTGGTGAGTCCGATATTCCCGCACCGTCATGAAACTCTTTTTATACAGCCATTCGTATACCTCGTCCTTGGTCTTGAAGCCATAAAGCTGGAGGTCACGGGCCATTTCAGGCAGCATGAAAAATGTCTTTCCCCCTTCCCAGTTTTTCCAGAGACTGTCGACGAAGTATTCCATCCAGTTATGCGGTCCGGGAATTCCCTTTACGCCCAGTCGCCTGCCAATCCCGCCATGGCCGCTCTTCTGGAACTCACGGTATCCCCCAGGCATAAATTCCGTCCTCTGAAGAGTCCGGCAATGATGGATCCGTAGATTGTAAACACAGCTTTCGTCTTTCCCGAAATCATATTCTTCCCTCAAACTGGCCCATCCCGGCGGTAAAGCATCATCGTTCTCCGGAATACAGTTAAAAAGACCCGAACCCCAGACACCACAGTTGGTAACATTGGGAATATTACCCCCAAGATTACGCCACATAAGTTCGGCGGCGCGACCTATCGCCCTGTTGGCCTGGTTCCCCGGACCGAGTACGTTGGTATCGAAGTTCATATCGATCTCTCTGGCATACGGGCCGCTGACCACGAACATGTCACCTCCCCTGCCGTCACCGCAGCCTCCTCCGGCTTCTGCGATGGCCAGCAATAACGGCATGTGCTGCGGCTCGCATCCGGCCATCACCCCTATGGTGGCAATTTTCTCTACGGTCGCCTTCCGCCTCATCGGCATGAAATAGACCGGCTCTCCCTTTTTACCCGAACTACCCATCTGTTCGATCCGGTCTCCGGCCCGATGGTCGGCATGATAGTTAATTACCTCGTCGGGTTTGTGGCTGGTACCCGTTAGCATCTTTTCTACCAGTTCTTCAGTCGGCGGAACGACGGGCAGTCCGTCGGTATATTTACAGATTGAGGCATTGTTGTACAGTTGGGGGATATGTTCCGCCTGCTTGAAGAAATCCTGGGCTTCCTGCAGGGTACCTTCGAAAATATAACGCGGATTGCTGATATCCCATTTCGGAGGATTCTTTTCCTCTTCGGTCAGAGGGCGTACCAGCGCATCCAGCAGGTCATCTATCCATGAATCGACATCTTCCGGCCCCGGTACATGCCGTGAACCCCAGACACGCCGCATAGGAGCGACTCCGTTCAACCGGCAAGCCTGTTTCCAGCATTCGTCCTGGTCTTCGAAAATGATGAAGACACTGGGGATACCGGCTTTTTCTATCGATGATAAATGGGGCAACTGCTCCCAGATAGCCCCGTGTCACCAGACCACCCCGCGGATAAGCGCATCCGTGGTCTTCATCTCCTCTTCGGAAAGAGCGATGCTGCCCGCTTTTGTGGCATGAGCGGCAGCATAGCTGATATTCCATTTCACCTGTGGATATCGTTCCGGCAGCATCTTGACCAGGGGAATGAGAATGCCCTGCTCGCCTCCGGCTCCGACACTCATGGTAATCCTCGCGCCGTCCAGCGTCTTGAGCCGAGGCGCCAGTGGATGAAGCTCTACCGGTTCCTGTATTCCCACAGGATTCAGAAACTTGTATACCTTATCGTTTTCTCCCATCATCTCCTCCTCAAATAATAAATTGTATGTAGTAATTATAGTGGTATCATTTGATAGTAATCAAAGTGAAGGAAGAACATGTATTCGAATCCTTATAGGGCGAAACATTATATAATGACAAAGTAAAAATGTCCGCTTTTACTGTTATTGTGCATTGAAACTGGTAAAAGGATAAAAAGGGAGTCTCGCTTTTGGATGAAGCCACAGCGGTAGCTCTTGTGAGAAACGGTAACGCCGAGGCCTTTAGCAATATTGTTGAACACTATCATGCATCGATCCACCGCTATCTTTACCGTCTGACGGGGGACTATGAACTGGCAGAGGACCTGGCGCAGGATACTTTTATCCAGGCATATGAGAATATGAAAAAGACAGATTCTGAAATTTCACTCAAGCCGTGGCTGTATACCATTGCCGAAAACAATGCACGCAGGTATTACCGTCGGAAAAAGCTGGTAACCTTTATTCACTTCTCCGGTTCAGGCAGAGCTAATATTCCCGGTAGTGACTGGACGGATGAAACCAACCGGTCACTGGCAATCAAAGAAGCTATGCTTAAAGTGCCGTACAAGAACAGGGTATGTCTGGTACTCCACTTTGTCGAGGGCTTTAAGTACCGGGAAATAGCGGAAACACTCGGGATATCCAGAGAGGCGGTACGTAAGAGAGTAGCCCGTGGGAGCCTGGAGTTCCGCAGACATTACTCCGGGGAAGGAGTGGAAAATGAAACATTATAACGATGAAATGCTTTCTGCTTATGCTAATAATGAACTCTCTCCCGAACAGAGAAAATATATTGAAGAACATATTCAGGAGTGCGCTGACTGCCGTAAGAAGCTTGATAATTTTAACGAGATACAGAACCAATTAACATCTATTGAAGAAGTCCCGGCACCCGTGGACGCTGTAGAGAAGATAATAGCAGGTATTAAAGGAACGAGAAAACCGGGTGTCTTCCGACGGTGGAGAATACCGGCGTTCGTAGCAGTTCCTCTTATTCTGGTGCTCGCGATTCTTATGACGCTCCAGCCATGGAA
>CAZBQL010000064.1:7699-8784 GCA_964493985.1 uncultured Dehalococcoidales bacterium | reverse complement strand
CCGGGCTGGACGAGTCCGGCGCCGTTGGTCCCGAATATCGGCGCCGATATTCAATCCGAAATCGATAACAGCGATCCGTCGCACCGGAAAATCGATTTCAATATCATCCTCACCAATGTCGGCAAAGAAACGTTGACCGATGTAGACACTCATGTAGGGACCGACCCATTTACAAACAGATACTCAATGATAGGCTATAGCTGGCATAGTGAACAGACAACCGATGGTCCATATACACTCGAACCGTTAGAATCTTTGAAATACAGTATTACCTTTATGTACGACGCCACTACCGTCAGACCGGAAGATGTCGATGAGACTATCAGGAGCACTTATATCGAGATAAGTTACTTTAACCAGGCCGGGGAGCAAAAGACGGAGACCTTCCACCTGCCAACGCCGAACGCCCTCGGCACGCTGTCTGATGAATTACCGCAGTACCTGGTGCCGCTGGATTTGACGCCCTCCGGCGAATACCGGATTGGAGTGCCGGGAGCGCACTATGTCGGAGCACGAACAACCGGCACGATTAATGGCAAAGAATACCTCTTTGCTCCGGTAAACACTCAGGGCTCGAATCCTCCGGCACCGGCAGGACTGCTTATCCTTGACATCACGAACAAACTGAAACCGGAGAGGGTCTCTTTTACGAGTGTTTCCGGCGATCTACAATATTTCAGGGACTGCTGCGCTCTGTACGGGACTACACTGTATCTGTCAACATCCGATTATCTCTGGATACTCGATGTTTCAGACCCGGCAAGTCCGCAGGAATTGGCGCAGATACCGGGAATGGCTGACAACCGCATAATAATTCCGGGAAATTATGCCATAGCCAACGACGGAAACCATGATATCGTCGCTCTTGACATCTCCAACCCGGTTCATCCGGAAAAGCTAGCCAGCCTGCCGCTGGCGGCACCTTCCGGGATGAACCTGCATCTTCATAACGGTTACCTGTATACCGAGGTTAAAGATGTACTGTATATCATCGATATATCGGACCCCTCCAGTCTCGAAATCATAAATGAGTACCCGTTCAGCAGTCATGTAGCCGAAATCGGCTTCTCCGGAGATTACGCTTA
>CAZBQL010000064.1:0-7599 GCA_964493985.1 uncultured Dehalococcoidales bacterium | reverse complement strand
TACTGCCCGATTTTCACGACTTTTTCGAGTACAGCTACAGCAGCGGGATACTGAGTTACTACTTTATCGATGACTACCTTTACTGGTTCATCAGCAATTCTCCCAACCAGCCGGTTATTGAGATATTCGATTTGTCCGGAGACCTGACGGGAGAGTGAAGCCACGATACAAACTGTGAAAAAATAACGTAACCTGACCTGTCTTGGAGGAAATAAATAGATATCACTAGCCGCCTGAGGATTCAAGGGCAAGAAGTCGCATCTTCATTTCGATCCCGCCGGTAAAGCCGCCCATACCGCCATTACCCGCGATTACCCTGTGACAGGGAATTATAATAGGTAGCGGATTCCGTCCCAGTGCCCGGCCTGCCGCCCGTGACGCCCTTGGATTGCCGGCTTGCGTTGCCACCCAGAGATAACTGCGTGTCTCACCGTACGGAATTAAACGTGTCGCCTGCCAGACTTTCCTCTGGAACTCGGAAGCTGACGTTAGATCGAGTTCATCAGGGAAAGCCACCTTTTCACCATGAAAATATTTGATGATTCGTTCCACAAGGTCCGGCAGGAGTCCGGAATCTGAGTTACCATTGCCCGATTTTTCACCCAGGGAGATTGCCGCTTCATCTTCGGTATCACACGGAAGAGTTATTGCGGAAATCCCCTTTTCAGTCGTAGCAATTCCTATATATCCGAACGAGGTATCGATAATCCGGTACTGCAAAGCTATTTCTCTCCGTAAGGCAGCAGTCTGACACTACTCCCCGTAATATCCAGGATAACAGACTCCCCCTCAGCAAGGCCAATATCATTGACCAGCGATTCTATTTCTTCGTCGGTTAGCGCGGGGATTTCAGCCTCAACGTCACCCTTGTAGATAAGTCGCCTGACACGGTAACCAAGCTTCTCTTCGATGCGGTCGATCATTTGCCCGGCTTCTTCTCCGGCTATTATATTCACTCTTTTACGGCGGTGCAATTTTTCGGCACCCAGACCCTGGTCTTCACGCAGGATACGCCAGTGATATATCAGTAGCGGCACCGCCGCCAGGAAACCGGAGAGACTCCAGATTATGTTCTGTAAAAATTCAGTCCCGAAATCGCCCTGGAGAATACCGTTTATTACCTGATACGCGATTATTACAAGAGTGGATACAGCTCCAATGATGGAAAGGCCCAGAACGGCGTAAAGGAAGATACGGCGGGACCGTGCCCCCCTTTCTGTAACTCCTCCCTCCTCCACCATGTGAATGATTTTCCGCCAGTAGTAGATCCAGATAGGCACACCAACCAGTAGCAGGGCAAGAGACAGGCTTAATTGTTCGCTCCACCAGCCGACTGAAAAAATCCTGGCTGTGGTGAAAGCATCGAACAGCCTGTCAAATAATACACCGAGTAGAAATACAATTCCTGAGACCATCGTTCCCAGGCCGATAAAACCCATGAGGTAGAGATAAAGTCTGCGAGGCGAAGACCTGTTTACTCCAAGCTGCTCAGCTTCTTCCTCCACTATCTTCCGGTGGTAAGACCAGACGGCTGCGGCAACGATGATGGCAGGAATAGTCCACCCCAGGAACCTGAAATACAGTTCGTCGCCGGTCGGACCGCTAAAGGCGATATACAGCAGTTTATACAAAATCGTGATAACGGCAGCCAGTCCGGCGACCGTGCTCGCCGTTATTGTTACCAGGTAAAGGTAGACCTGCCGCAGAATGGACTGGTAATCATCCTTCGCCACGCGGAACCAGAAATACCACCAGGTGAGTCCGCCGATTACTACCCAGCTTATGTTCTCGCTGAGTACGTTACCCCACAGATCTCCCCGGACTGTCTGACTGCCCCAGACGGGCAGGTAGAAAGAAGAAGCATTCAGTATCTGGACAATACCGCTAATAAGCCAGGATAGACCAACGGCGACAAGTATATACGTATACCACCGTCTGAGAGTCTTTGCTTCAGGAGAAGGCTGCCCTTCTTTATCATCAACACTCTTGTGATAAAACCACAGACAACCCGCGACAATCAGCAGAGATAATGCTGCCGACGGGAACTCGTCCATCCGAACGCCGGCCAGTATCCAGCTAAGGAAAATGAACAGATTGCTCAAACCGGTTATTGCCGTAACGGTAAGAATAAGGTTCAGGTATAACTTGCGAATTCCTGAACCGGTTTCTGTAATGTCATTGGATACTGCTCTTTGAATTGCTCTCCAGAACAAAGCCCAGAGGGTTCCGGCAATAATAACCATAGCCAGCCCCAGACTCAATTGCCCCTGTGAGTATGAACGCCAGCCCTCGTCTCCTGTCAGCAGGTCGAAGACCAGGGTCAAAAGCGTATTGACACCACCCGCGAATATACCCAGGGTGACTATCGCGAGTGCGTATAAAAAGAGCCTTCTGACCGTACTCATTTGTTTCTCCCTGTCATCTGTCAATAAATGATTCTTGCATCGAGCGGTGATATTATTTTCCAGGCATCACCCTGTTTTTCAAGAGTAAAAGGGTAGTACAGCTTCCTTACCGGGTCACCGAACAGGCCTGCCGGGCTAAAAATCTCGATAGTGACGTCTACGAAAGCTTTACTGTCAAGATATTCTGCTTCACCGATAACGGCCCTCCAGGGGTCCTCTCGGTTACGGCTCAGAAACATTCTGGACCATTCCTCAAAGGAATTATATCTCCCTTCATCAGCAATGGCCGACGCCGAAAGATAACCATACGCTTCTTCGTAATCCCGGTTCTTAATAGCTAATACGTACCGCTGGACCGTACCTTCAGGTGTGTTTTCGGGCAGCAGTTCAACCTCATCACTTCCCGGTATGGTCAGAACAAGGACAACAGCCAGGATAACCAGGATACCGAGTGCAGTACCAAAACCGAGTAACCACTTGTTTGAAGATTTCATCGTTGTGCTTTGAAATGGTGCGATAGCATATATTATAACAGGTGAAGTCAAGAAAAGCGCTGCAATCTCCGGAAATATTCTCCACGCATGGTATAATACCAGAACATACCAAAGCACAGAGCCGGGAGGAAAGCAATGACTGTTGTAGCGAAAGATGAAAATATCCAGATTGATAAAATGTCGCTCGGACCCTATGAGACCAATACCTATATCGTGACCTGTCTGAAAACAGGCGACAGCGTGATTATCGACGCCCCGGGTGAAGCTGAAAAAGTTTTAGAAGCAGCCAAGGGAACCGAGGTTAAATACATATTGATGACCCACAATCATATGGACCACACCGGTGCGATGGCTGAACTTCGATCTGCCCTGGGAGTACCGGTAGCCGCACATGAATCCGATGCCGGACATATGCCCGTGAAACCGGATATGTTCCTGAACGATGGCGATATTCTGTCGGTTGGTAACCTTGAAATAAAGGTGATTCATACGCCCGGACACACACCTGGGGGTCTGTGTTTTTATACCGGTAATTATCTCCTTGCAGGTGATACGATTTTTAAGGACGGACCGGGAAGGACCGGTTCACCTGCCGCCTTGAAACAGGTAATAGAGTCCATTACTAAGAAAATATTTACGCTACCGGACGACACGCAGATATTCCCCGGTCACGGCGATTCCGCGGTACTGAAAGAAGAAAAGGACAAGTACGCCGTTTTCGCTTCAAAATCTCACGATCCAAAACTACGCGGTGATATCGTCTGGCTGACATCCTGAATCCGCCTTATTCCCGTTCGTCTTGAGCTTAATACCATCGTTCATCCTAAGCCTGTCGAAGGATGAACCCACTTCTGTCATTATTTCAAAAATGGAGTGCTGTTTCATCCTGAACAAAGTGAAGAACCTTATCCGATATTCAATAGAATCCTTCACCACGATTTTGTCGGGACGAACTGTAGCAACCTATATAAATCTGTTCCCTCTCGTAATTTCCGCGTAAGCGGGAATCCATACCAAAACCCGTAAAAGAAGGAAAAGGGAGACGGAAGAGAGATGGATTTATATGTACTATAACGCTTGACGTTTAACGCGATACGTTATAAAATTATCTGTGTGATAAAGACTTTCAAAGATGAAGAAACTCGAAAGATCTTTCATCGACGGTTTTCATCAAAATTACCAACTGTTATTCAACAGGTAGCTCTTCGAAAACTACGCATGTTAAGTAATGCTGAAACCTTGATAGACTTGCGGGTTCCCCCCGGTAATCACCTTGAAAAACTAACGGGGAAAAGAGCAGGACAGCATAGCATTCGTATCAATGACCGCTGGCGCCTCTGTTTCGAATGGGTAGATGGGAACGCGTATAATGTCGAAATTATAGATTATCATTAAGAGGTAAAGATATGAGTGAGAAATTAAAACCGGTTCACCCCGGAGAAGTTTTATTTGAGGAATTCCTGAAGCCTAACGGTATCAGTCAAAACCGTCTGGCAATTAACATCGGCGTACCGGCAAGGCGTATCAACGAAATCGTGCTTGGTAAAAGAAATATCTCGGCTGATACGGCGCTAAGACTTGCCAGGTATTTCGGAACATCTGCCAAATTCTGGCTGGGACTTCAAATGGACTATGACCTGGATATTGCTGAAGATGAGATCGGTGAACGGTTAGACCGTGAAATCATCGCAGTCGTTTCGGAATAAACTATCCTCGAATTCACCCTCGGTACATTGCGGAAGTATAAAAGATTACCTGAAAAGTTCTACCCGGTGGAATGATTCTGCCAGTTCGTAATCTTCGCCTTCCGCGTATGTGCGGCTCCGCTCTTTTATCCGCTCCTCCATCTCGACAAGCGGGGCAGAACCGACCTGGCTTTCATGGCAGCGCAGGGCCTTGACTTTTACATCGAAAACATCGGTAATATCGATGTTATAATTCGGGTCTTCCGAAGCCCATAATAATACTTCTTTCACCTTGAACGGCTCAAGGCCTTCCTCATTAAGGTCGGGATAAGAATACAGGTCCCTGGCATAAGGAAAAACCGCGTCCAGCACCACCTGTCCGGTAATCCGGTGATCGCGGTGCCAGATATATTTCCGGTAGGGATCGACTGTAATAACGGTATCGGGACGGTACATCCGTATAAGGCGTACCAGTTCTTTCCTGAATTCAGGTGTTTCCTCAAGTCCCTGGTCGGGATGTCTGAGGAATATTACCTCTCTCACGCCGAGAACTTCGGCGGCAGCCAGTTGCTCTTTCTCCCTGGTAGCGGCCAGTTGTTCGGGTTTAATATCGGGATCACTCGTACCCTTATCTCCATTGGTACACAAAACGTATACGACGCTTTTCCCCTCTTTTGTCCATTTCGCTACCGTTCCGCCGCAACCGCCTTCGGCATCATCGGCATGCGGAGATATCACCATTACATCGGCCGTTTCGGGCATAATTACAGGGCCTCCTCAAAAATGCGCTTAATAAATTGTATAACATTCATTAGCCTGATACAATTTAGGCGGAGGTATCGCCGCTCGAAAATGAGTAAATCAGAATACGTCATCAGAAACTATAACGAGTCTGATTTTGAAGCCTTCTCTGAAGCATTCAAACAAGATAAGAGGATCGAGTCTCCGGTGGACCGTGTGAAACGTCCCGGAATCTCACCCGAAGATAACCTGTTCATCGCCGAATCAGGCAAAAAGATGATAGGTTACGCCCTGGCAGAACCGGAATTGCTGATAAACAGGGTAATTCTGCACTGCTGGGTACAACCGGACCATAGAAGAAAAGGTGTCGCCAGGGAACTCGTAAACCGGGTTATAAATCGTGCCGAAGAGTTAAATGTTCAAGCGGTACACGTGGATATCTCTTCCAACAACAGTATTGCCAGGAATGAACTGCCGAAGCTGGGATTCAAGTATGTGAGACGGTATCTCGAGCTGTTTCTGGACATCGATAAAATACCGGATAAAGACCTTGAAAAAGCAGGGAATGAATGCCGTCAATTAACGCCTGGTGAAGAAGAAAAGCTGGCGGATATTCAGAACCGGGCATTTGCCGATCACTGGGGATATCAGCCCAACACAGCGGAGACAATAGCCTACGATATCAGTCTGAGTCACCGCTCATCACAGGATATTGTAGTAACCTGTGATAAAAATAGTATACACGGGTACTGCTGGACCGAGATCATAGATGTGGAGGTGGAATCCGGTAAAGAAAAACATGGCATCATCTACATGATAGGCACCGATCCTGAACATCGCGGAAAAGGACTCGGGAAAAAGGTACTTCTTGCTGGTCTTTCCTACCTCAAAAGTAACGGGATAAAAACCGTAAGTCTCTCGGTCGACAGTGAAAACAGGATAGCATATGAGCTATACCGGTCAATGGGATTTGAAGAACGGGGAAGCACCTTGTGGTACGAGAAAAAACTGCTTTAGGATACCGGGATACAGAAATTATCCAGTACTCGTCTGAATTCCTCGGCAAGCGATTCTGCAATATTCGCCCAGGCAAATTCCTTCACTGAATCCCTGATGGAAGCAATTGATTCTCTTTCATCGGCCGACTTATTAAGAATAAGAACGATCTTTTCTGCCAGTTGATCGGGACCATTGCCATCGACCACATACCCGGTTTCTCCCTGCCTGACTATGTTTCTAAGATCACCGACATCGTTGGCCACGATAGGAGTGCCGCAGGAAAGTGATTCCAGGGCTACCAGCCCGAAGCTCTCGTAAAATGACGGGATAACGCAAACATCGGCAGCACTGTAGTAATAAGGCATTTTATCCTGTTTCACCGTACCGGTAAAAATTATCCTGTCTTCTACGCCCAGTTCCTGTGCAAGCTCTTTTAGATAAGCAGTTTCCTCGCGACTGCTTTCGCCGCCGCCAATAATAGCCAGCTTGATGTCTTGTTTCTCTTTCAGAGAAGAAAATGCCTTAACCAGGTTAGCGATACCTTTAAGCGGGTCGATCCTGCCGACGTAGAGTATGATTTTCTCATTATCCAGCCCTGTTTCTTTACGGGCTTCATCTCTATTAACAGGCCTGAAAAGTTCAGGATTCACCCCACACGGAACAACACCGATTCTCTCAGGAATAACTCCATATTGATTTACCAGTTCCGCTTTTTCTCTCTCCGTAGGGGCGATAATATGATGGCTGCTTCTTGCTAGTTCACCCTCTGTTGCGATACGGAGTTCCGGCTCCGTTTTACCGATTCCTATAGAATTCTTGACGGCGCCGAGAGTATGGAACATGGTTACATGAGGGACATCCCACCACTTCTGCAGATATTCTCCTATCCAGGCCGAAAGCCAGTAATGGCTGAACACTATATCATATTGCAGGTTATTCTCTTTACGATAAGCTTCAAGACCACAGGCAAAATCCGGGAGATGAGAATAGACGGCAAGCTTGTGTATCTCCTCCATTTCACCTGCTTCAATATGAATTAGCCGGGCGTTATGCCCCAGTTCCACTACTATCGGGTCTGTCGGATCATGGACACGTGTGTACGCATCCACAGTATGACCCAATTTGCCAAGTTCACGGGCAAGTTCCACTATATATACACTCATTCCGCCGGTATCTTTTGTCCCAAGCGTACCAACCGGACAACTATGAGCGCTTATCATCGCTATTCTTAATTTGTCTTTGCCCAATTTACTCCTCTTCCTGCCGTCAATTAAT
>CAZBQL010000063.1:14136-18445 GCA_964493985.1 uncultured Dehalococcoidales bacterium | reverse complement strand
GCGAAAGGTTTAACAAGATAATCATCGGCGCCGCTGTCCAGACCTTTCACTCTGTCGCTGACAGCATCCCTGCCGGTAAGCATGATAATACGCGAATTAATCTTACTTCTGCGTAACTCAAGGCAAACTTCGATCCCATCCTTTTTCGGTAGTATAATATCAAGGATGATCAGGTCGTAAGAAACAGCTTTCGCCATCTCTTCACCCTCATCTCCGTCACAGGCTATATCTACCGCATAGGCTAACTCTGTCAATCCTCTCTGCAATATATTTGCCAGTTTTTGATCATCTTCTACTATAAGAATTCGCATTTATTATTCCTTACCATCTGTTGAATGCCAGGCTGTATTACATATTGTTCTTAGAATATACCATATCTAGATGAATCTAAGATGAACAAAAAAATTCATCGAAAATTCATTTTCATTTCATGTAGGATTCATGTTCATAGTGTAGAGTTTCGTTAGAGAAGTTCATAAGGAGATGAACGATGAAACTGCACAAGTTGTATGGAGTCCTACAAGTAGACAGTTGTATGCCCTGCAGTTATGTGTAAGACGGATTTCCGCCTGACATATTATGCCGTAGATAGCTGACTGGTATAGGTAATAAAATCCTGTTTAACCAGACTACTTTCACCTGAGTATTAATCAGTGAGGTGGTGGCCTATGAAACAGCACAATTGAATAGATGAAAAAGTATATGAAAGGAGGAAAAATGGAATTCCTATTATTGATAAAACCAACTCGGCAAAAATTAATTAGTATAGCTCTAGCTTTGTTAATGGTACTAGTATTCCTTGTGAGACCGGCACCTGCACTCGCATATGACGTCCCTATCACCACCTACGAAACCAGTGACACCATGTATTACGATTACACTAATATATATGCTGCCTCTTCAATGGGTTACATGGGAGCAGAATGGTCATCAATCCGAGAAGTTTGGTGCTTCAATTTTCGGTTTGCTGGAACTGGTGCCACAAGATACTCAACCTCTGGAAATCCTCGAGATCGCATAACCATAGCCGCTATGGAAGTGGAAGGTTATTACAACACAGAAAACATGGCTCTATGGACCAGTGACGATGACAAATATATCGGATCTGTGCCCGAGTCATCAGGACAACAACCAGATTATAGTGATGCTGCAACGGCAGTAGTCGGTTTAGCTATAACCACAATTAATAATTTAGGATTATCCTTCGCATGGTCTACCGCTGCGATGATCAGTGCAATGTACAGCACTGTTGATTCAACCACGTCGCAAAACGATTACTTATGGAGACAATGGAATTGGTCGGGTGGAATCTCAGATGCAGGGCAGTTTTTCTGGGTTCTGGTAGATGTCGAGCCTAATGAAACAGTTTACATATCGCACGACTATATGATATTCGGTCCTGGATATGAGATACTTGAAGCTGGTACAGGATACTGGCAACTGATTTCAGGAAGTCCTGGAAAATCTGTTTCAAAAGGCTGGAATCCAGGTATGATGTCAGATGAGGAAAAGAAAGAGTTTGGTATTGAAGAAATACCAGCGGATGTAATAGAAAAAAGAGGGGCTGAACTTGGTATATCTCCTGAAAGTATAAAAGAGTTTCAGGAATCAGGTGATAAAGTGTTCTACTATGCTCATAAGATGCCAGCATTCCCTGTTGAACCACCAAAGAAGTAAATACTTTTTGTGAATTTTCTTGATGTTGCAAGGCTCGGGTGTTTCATTATAAATTATTCGTACATCCGCGCCTTGCGACATGTATTTTAATTACAGAGACGCCAATCACAGTACGATTGAAGGACATATAATGAAAAAAATATTCATCTTAATACTGATACTAACCTTAATTTCTGGCGGTTCTTGTACAGTTCACAAAGATATTGATACCTTCACTACCAACAAGAATATTCTCATTTCTAAGGATTTTATTATCGCTTCAGAATCAACTGATTTGAAAACCTCCGTCAGAGGAACGATATTCCTTTATGGGTTAGAGGGGATCCCAGAACGTGCACAAATCGTAGCTTGGGTAGAGGTGGACCCAGATGACTGGGGTGGGGTGATGTTCGGCATCCCAAGGGAATGGATAGTTACCAGTATAACGAGTAGTTATCCTGGAGAAGATTCAAAAAGAAAGCCTGAAGAATTTATAGGCATCTGGAATACTCAAAGTAATCGTTATACATTCAATAAGATGATAGAAATTGGCACAAACCGTTACTCGCCTACTGGCGGTGGAACCGGGATAGTAATTATTCAGTTGGAAGCGTATTCAGAATTATTGAAGAAAAATGATGAATTAAAAGTGACGGTTGGAGTGGGCAGTTCCGAAATAAACGGGGAGAAGTCTATTTCCTCGGACTATAAAACGATCGATGTTTCCTATCAGTAGCAAAATACGCATAAATAATCGCATTTGGCTCCTCATATGATTGTGTTTGATAATGCCAACAATCCTATAATATTATCACTTCAACATGATGATTTTACTTTTTTACTATCCGCTCAGGAAGGAATCATTGGGAGAGAAAAATACAACACTCAGTAGAATATCTCTAATTGGTTAAATTTAACCTGCAAGATAACAGGATTTCCAAATATCTCGAAATCATATAAAGTCTGGTAATACGTATCATAAATGCCAAAAATAACGCAATGAAGGATAAAATTATACTTAGACCATTATTCTTAATGTCACTGGTCATCATTTGTAGTCTAGTCGTTAGCTGTAACCCCGGTGGTTCAGACTATGGTTCCCGACTGGATATATCTCTTGATGTACAAGAATTAACATTAACCCAACTTTGGGGAACTATAGTCGAAGAAATTGGTATCCGTGAAGAGACAGCACAATTTAATTCTTTTACACTTGACACTAATGGACGCGGAGAAATCCAGAGGGTGCTGTTCTTGCTCTGGGGAATGAGTACAGCAAACCAGTCTACATCTTATTTTGTTGAGATCAATAACCGTGAACATCAGAAACTGCTAACGGTGAATTCCGATGTTTCAGATTCCTCCATAAACAGCAGCCATCCGGGAGAATATTTCGACGAGATAGATAAAGTGGGTCTGCCAAACATTCAATCGGATACAGATGGTATAAGGATTTCGATCAATGATATGGTCCCCGGTGGTGATTACCGCTCAAGCGAAGAGGTCAATTTACTATTCCGATTAGAAGACGGTAATCTTGTGCCATTGCAAAGAGTCAAGTTCAGAGATGAGCCGTACATCTTTGGAGTTAAGGTTGATAAGAAGGCACGCGATGGTGAACCTTTTTACCCATTAGAGATCTGGTTCCTTGAGCAAGATCTGACTAAAGCTGAAATTGTAGAGTATCAGTAACCGTAACATCCGGTATCCATCAATTTCAAATAATCTGGATACTGGATTCGTACATGTCTATATTGAGAGACGAAGTACTCACTCCCTTCGTTTTCGGATCTCCAAGAATTGCCATCGATATTAAATAATCTAATTATCATATTATCCTGATAAATTTCATCTTTTATTCATGTTCTGTTCATTTTTCTATAGTACATTATTCATATATTCATGGAAATAACAGGAGAGAAGCCGAATCAAGGTCAAATTTGCGTTATAAATAATACATAAGGAGCAGGAAAATGATGAAAAGAAAGGGAATGATTATCGGTGCTTGTCTTATCCTCTTATCATGTCTGGTGGGTGGTAACGCTGTCGCTTTGGCACAGGACACGGAGGATCCTTCAGCCAATTCTGGTGCTTATTTAATGATGGATGGTAAGATTCTCTGGTTATCTCCAGACAAAGAAATGAATGAGATGACCGAGGAAGAGTACAACGAAAGATACCGGTTGTCTCCGGAAGTAGAGTCTAAAATTATTCATGAGGTTCCACCCTGTCCTGTTATTATCGACGGAATTAAATACGAACCGGAACAGATTCACCTGTTCGACGGTCAGCGACTCAGATTCACTGTTGACAATGAAAACAACCTGTACGCCTTTACAACCGAAGAAGCAATAAATAGATTTCACCAGGAACAACGGGAATTACTTTCAAGAGAAGCTCCTGGTGATGTCGTCCTCATGAGTGCCGGTTACAGTTATTTTTACGAAAATATGTATTACGGTGGCAGCTCTCTTGCCGTACCTCCCGGGTACCCGGGAGGATATGTGGCGAATCTGGGGGTCATGAACGATAAAATATCCTCATTCACACTCGACGGCGGTATATATAAAGCCTGCCTTTACGAAGATCTTAACTATGGTGGAGATGTGTTCGAGAGAGTTGGCGGTACAAGTATATCCTTACTCTGGATCTT
>CAZBQL010000063.1:0-14036 GCA_964493985.1 uncultured Dehalococcoidales bacterium | reverse complement strand
GTGGAGATGTGTTCGAGAGAGTTGGCGGTACAAGTATATCCTTACTCTGGATCTTCGGCTGGAATGACAGGGCTTCATCTCTGAAAGTATATGAATAACGGATGACATTGTATTCTGTCGGAAAGTAATGATTTGTCCGTAACCCCCTCACCCTGACCCTCTCCCGCGGTGGGGAGAGGGAATTTTTTCAGGAGTTACCCAAATAACAAAGTAAGAGGTCCAGTCCCGTCTGGACTGAACCTCTTTTGTTTTTTCTTATGATGCGGATTACTCGATATAGAGTTCTTCGAGTTTTTCAGGCAGCGGTACTCCGTTTTCGTCCCATCCCATCAGGACGTAGTAGTACTTCCTTGCCTTCTCCATTTTCTCTTTATCGAGCGGTTTGTCTTTCAGCGCGCCGTCGGTCTTGCCCTGGTAGTAGCGTTCCGGCAGTTTATCGTCGGCAGCAGTAAGACCCTGTTTCATGTTGAAGGCGCGAGCGGCGGTAAGTATTCTCTCGCCGACAAGCATCTGTTCGGCGGTTGACATATCCCATCCTGTAACCGCAGGCAGGACCGCATCGGCATTCACACCTGCCATCATGCACGTGCAGAGAGAGTCGGTGTAAACCTGGCGGCAGTGCGAGGCTTTCAGTATGGGAACTCTCTTGGGCCCCAGATCATCCTGGGGAACAGCCTGAAGTATTCCCAGGGGACGCAGGCTGCCGATCATCATATCGTTATTGGCATCCATGATAGAAAACATGTGGTCGGCGCCGGTAGGTCCGACTATCCAGCCGAAACCAAGCGGCAACCTGAGACGCGGTTCGTGCATTCCGGCTTCGAGACCTTTAGCCTGCATGGCGTAATCTTCCGAACCTTTGCCTATTTTCTTTGATAATCGCAGCGTACCGTCTGCCAGCATATCGCCGATTCCTTCACGCCTGGCTATCATATCGATAACCCGGATCATCGCATCGGCATTACCGAACCGCAGGTCGATCCCACCGGTGTCTTTTTCGGTAAGGAGGCCTTTCTCGAAACATTCCATTGCGAAAGCGATCGTGCCGCCCGTAGAAATCGTGTCCAGTGAGTTCGCGTTGGCACGTTCATTACCTTTACAGATAGCTCTTATATCATCGACACCACAGTTGGACCCGAATGCCGCCAGAGTTTCATACTCAGGTCCGCCGTAAGCCGGATCGCAGGGGTAAGGTTCATCGAATTGCACGACTTTTTTACAACGAATCGGGCAGGCGTAACAGCCTTCCATCCCGATTCTGATGGTATCTTTAATAACTGCTCCGGTGATCTTCTCGGCCGGGAACAGTCCATCACGGAAATTCCTTACCGGAAGATTACCCGACTGCACCATCATCGGCATTTCCGGTCCGCCTGTTCCGTATTCGGATAACGGGCTTTTTCTCGCAACCATTTGCTGCCTGATTTCTTTGAGTTTTTCACTGTCAGCAACTTTGGGTAACCTGTGTCCCCTGACGGCAACCGCTTTGAGGTTCTTGGAGCCCATTACTGCTCCTGCACCCCCTCTGCCATGGGCATCTTTAAGCCCTGACATAACACAGGCATACCTGACCATATTTTCGCCGGCAGGACCTATGAGACAGGTTGCTATCTTGTTATCATTATTATCAGCCCGTATAGTATCCTGTGTTTCTTTTGTATCTTTGCCCCAGAGGTGATCGGCGTCTTTAATACTTACTTCCTTGTCCGTGATGTAGAGGTAGACGGGGCTGTCGGCTTTTCCCTCTACTATCAGGGCATCGTAGCCGGTCCTCTTAAATTCGCCGGCCCAGAAACCGCCTGTCTCTGATTTTACGATATTATTCCCAAGTGGTGATTTGGTTCCCAGGCAGTGACGGGCAGCTCCAGGCAGGTTAAATCCGGATATCGGACCCAGGGCGAAAACCATTTTATTGTCGGGGCCCAGTGGGTCTACATTAGGCGGCAGTTCTTTCCAAAGGTAGTAAGCAACGAATCCAGCGCCACCGATCCAGCGTCGGCAGAATAACGGATCGAGTTCCTCTGTCGATATATTTCCACTGGACAGGTTTACTCTCAGTATTTTTCCGTTATATCCGGGTACAGGTGTTGATTTTTCAGCCAATGTTAGTATTCCTCCTCTCAAATTAGTATGTTAGACTGAATCCTATCAAACGTATCCGGGTATATTATACCAATTATTCCACACAATTACTTTGATGCGAATACTCCCGGCTATTTATAGACACCGTATTCCTTTGTAGTATCGATCATTGCCTGGACGTTTTCCGGGTTAACGTTCTCAATCACAGCACCGTTCATCATTATATAACCACCACCCTTACCGCAAGTATCTATGAGTTCCTTAGCACGGTCTTCCACCTGCTGTTTCGTGCCGACGGTCAGCAGGTCTATAGGCATATTACCAGTGATACAGCAGGTATCTCCAAGTATTTCCTTTGCTTTCTTCATATCCGTAAGGTCGAAACCATATATAACACTCCCCTTGGGTACATCCTTAATAACCTCAAGACGTGAATTATAACCTCCCTCTGCCCATGGGAAAGGTATGCAACCTTCCTCGATTAATCCGATGAGCAGTGCCCGGAAGTTGGGCCAGTAGAACTTCTTGAATTGTTCGTCGGAAAGGAATCCGTCAGCCCCTTTGTGGAGAGGTATAAACACGACAGGGCAGCCGTTCGCTTTAGCGTTACTCGCTCCCATTTTGATTGCGAGGGGAGTTATCCTTTCCAGTGCTTCGAGTAGTTTATCCGGCTGGCGGTACATATCAACCATTATCCCGCGGCTTCCCCTCAGAGTATCTCCGATAACGTCGAAAGGCACTTTGCAGCCTCCGCCGAAGAAACCCGGCAGTCCGGCAGCCGTCATTTTTGCTGCGAATATACCGACAGGTTCGATCCATTTCAGGGCTTCTTGACCAGCCTCGAACATTAACTTGAAAGCTTCCTGGACATCGGGTACACCGAAGGGAATGAAGCTGACGGCGGAAAAACCGCCGTACATCTCGAGATTATTAGTAATCGTCGGGAAAGCTCCAAGGGCTCCAAGTTTCCCGAATATCCGCGGGTAATATGTGGTTAAAAAGTAGAGTGTCGGGTCCTGAATCAGAGCATCATATTCATCAGCCAGCATGTATTCACCTTCGTTACACTGGTATGAATGTTCCTTAGCCACGCCGTGCCCCGGCCAGGCGTAAAGTTTATAATCAAGAATTTCGAACAGTCTGCCTGGAGGAGAAACAACCGCACCGCCGTGGGCATCAGCCTGTATCCCCAGGTAACATTTTTCCCACGTCTCGAGGAGTTTGTCATAGTCATACATCACATCGTAAGGAGTATATCCGCAATAGTGAGCAGGATAAAATCCTAACATCGGGACGACCGGTACCCTGTCCGGCTCTTTCTTTAATTCAACCGCATCGAGTAATCTGGTCACCCTGTCCTTGTATGCCTTCTCCGCTTCGGCGCTGTTATACTCCACACCTTCCGGTGAAAGCCATTTTTCGATCAATTCTGCTCGCTTTTCTTCGGACGTTTTTTCTTCCCAGCTTTTTTCCATTATAATTTCCCTCCTGTGAATTTGAATATCATGGTTCTAGGTCAGCCATTTCCTGGCAAGAGCTACACCTGTCATTGCATCCTTGCCGTAAGCATCTGCCCCCGTATATTTTTTGATTTCTTCTGTTATCTGTCCTCCGCCTATCATTATTTTCACATCATCCAGTCCGGCATCCCTGACAGCTTTTACAGTGTCCTTCATTGATTCGTATGCCAGTGTAAGGAAACCGCTCAGACCAACTACCTTCGCTCCTGTTTCCTTGACTTTTTCGACGAATTTTTCACTCGGAACGTCAACTCCCAGGTCATAAACTTCGAAACCGTTAACGTCGAGCATAAATGTCACGATATCCTTACCGATATCATGAATATCGCCGGCTACCGTGCCGATTACGACTTTTCCAAGCCGCTTAACATCGGCATCCTGGCTCATTTTCGGCTTGACCAGGTCCGAAATAGCTTTCAGGATTTCTCCAGAGTATACCAGGTCCGGAATAAAGTATGTCCCGTCGGCAAACCGGTTGCCGACGATCTCCAGAGCCTTCCGGGAATCCGCCAGAATATTCATCGGGTCTTCTCCGGATTCCAGTCGTTCCCTGACAATTGCCAGTGCCTCTTTTTCTTTCAGATCTGCCAGTATATCGACCAGATTTTCTGCCATTTTTCTTTCCCTCCTTTTGTGCAGTATATGATTTATTATTTTACGGGTTTTAGACGATTGAGTCCGTGACCATTATTGTTACAGGCCAAGGTACGCTTTTCTTATGTGATCGGTCTCCAGTAATTCCTGACAGGCGCCTTCGTTCGTAATTCTACCGTTTTCCATTACGTAAGCTTTATCTGCTATTTCCAGCGAATGCTTGACGTTTTGTTCGATCAACAATATCGTTATGCCCTGTTGGTTAAGTGATTTTATAATCCTGAAGACTTCCTCCACGTATTTCGGAGCAAGTCCGTATGAAGGTTCGTCGAATATGCACAACTTCGGTCTGGACATTAGTCCTCGTCCCATTGCCAGCATCTGGTGTTCGCCGCCGCTGAGTGTCCTCGCCATTTGCTTTTCTCTTTCTTCCAGGACGGGAAATATCTCGTACACCTGCTTCTTTGTCTCTTTTCTCTGTTTCCAGGCATGGTACGGATATGCCCCCATCTCAAGGTTTTCGAGAACAGTCATCTCGGTAAAAATCCTTCCGCCCTCAGGTATGTGAGAGATTCCCGCTTCTACTATTGAGTGGGGAGAAAGACCATCTATTCTCTTACCCAGAAACTCTATAGTACCGGAATATGGTTTTAAAAGTCCAGATATCGTTTTAAGCAGCGTTGTTTTTCCTGCACCGTTCGAACCGACCAGGGTAACGATCTTCGACTCTTCAAGGCTCAGGCAGACATCCCATAATGCCTGGGCATTGCCGTAAAAGGTATTAACCTTATTTATCACCAGCATCGGTCTATTCTCCAAGGTACACCTCTATTACATTTGCACTCGTGGAAACTTCCTTCGGCGTACCTTCTGCTATGGTCTCACCATGATGCAGGACAATGATACGGTCACAGATACTCATGATAGCTTTCATTACGTGTTCGATCATCAGGATTGTAATTCCTTCGTCTCGTATCCTGGAAACCATCTCCATCGTTTCCGAGATCTCAGTGTGATTCAATCCTGCCATCAGTTCGTCCAGGAGGAGAAGCTCGGGACCTGTTGCCAGTGCCCTGGCTACTTCTACTCTTTTCTGATTTACCAGAGTCAAGTCCTTTGCCTGGCTGAACCTAAAAGCAGACAATCCGATGAAATCCAGTATTTCTTCAACTTCCTTTAAAGAAACTTCAGATGATGCACTGGAACTTTTACCGAACAGAGCTCCCAGCGTTACATTCTCCAGTACCGAAATGTTCGGGAATATCTTGACGGACTGAAATGTCCGGGCTATACCTAACCTGCATATCTGGTGTGGTTTCATACCGGTTATTTTTTTATCTTTAAACGTTATCGTACCATGTTGAGTTGGGAGTGCCGCCGATATCAGGTTGAAAAGCGTTGTCTTTCCTGCCCCATTCGGACCTATCAGTCCCACGATTTCACCGCGCTCGATGCTGAAGTCGACCTTCGAGACTGCGGCAAGACCGCCAAAATACCTCGTTACCCCTTTACCCTCAAGTATCGGCATATCGTCTTTTCTCCAGGTTTCTCCAGAGTTTCTGTATCAGCCCCACGATCCCGCCGGGAAGATATAATATCGATACTACCAGGATCACTCCGAAAATCAGCATATACAGTTCGGCGAACTTCGTTATCAGTATTTCCTGCAGATAGGCAAAGATTACCGCGCCGATTATCGGTCCGTATGGTTTTGCCATTCCTCCGAATATCGCCATTAATACCGGCAGAAATGATATATCCGGGTCGAAAGCGATTATCGGGTCTATGTACGTCCACCTGGTGGCAATGGTTGCGCCGGCCATACCGATAAAGAAGGCACTTACTGCGAAGAAAAGCACCTTCACCAGTGTTACGTTTATCCCGATATGGGCTGCCGCTTCTTCATTTTCTCCGATACTCTGCAGGGCAAGTCCCCACCTTGAACGCCGCAATAGAAACACCGTGAGCATGAGCAGGGCGAAGATTATCAGCATTGCATAATAAATCGTAGTGTAATCGATAACGATTACAAAACGTCCCCGGGTGCCGGTGACATGAAGTTCGAAAAAAAGAAGGAGTTGTGCGATAAGCATTACAAGACCGAACGTAAATATCGCGAAGTAGATACCTTTCAATCTCAGGGTTAATGCACCTACGAGAAGAGCTACCATAGCACTGGCCAGGCCTCCGGATATAATGAACAATGGAAGTGGCAGAATCTCACCGAGTAAAGAGGCGGTATATATACCGACTCCGAAAAAGGCTGCTGTCGCCAATGACATGTATCCGGTAGGCCCGGAGAATAAAGCCCAGCTCACTGAAAGGATGATATACATATATATTGAAGTAAAGAAAATTGGAGTATAACCGGCGGCATAGACAGGTAGGGTAGCCAGCACTAACAGGATAACCCCGCCAACTACCGGTGAAGTCCATTTTGAAGATATGATGCTGGATATTTTCATTTTATTAGTTACCGAATATTCCTTTTGGCCTCAACAGCAGCAGCAGTATGAATATAAGATAATATGCTGCCAGGGATAGACTGGGTTCGAAGTGGGTAACTATCTGGCCGAGAATCCCGAGTATAAAACCTCCGATAAAACTTCCCGGTATGCTGCCAAGTCCTCCCAGGACAACAACGATGATTGCTATCACCGTGAATCCAAGCCCCATTGTCGTCTGGATGGAAAAACATGTACTGTACAGCACGCCTGCCAGGCCGGCCATTAGCGCTCCGAAGCCAAAACACAGGGCAAGCACGTGGTTGATATTCACTCCCATCAGTTCGGCAGCCGAAGGATCCTGGGCTGCTGCTCTGATAGCCTTGCCTGTTCGTGTTCGTGCAAGAAAGAGGTAGAATGCCAGCCCTATCGCTACCGAAAATCCGAGTGTCACCAGACGGTTTGTGGAGAATATTGCTCCTGCAAGGTTTACCGGAGTTGCCAGGAAAGTATATCCCTTGGAGGAGGTGCTCCAGATTATGATGGCTATATTCTGTATGATATACAGTAATCCGAAAGTAGCCAGCAGTGAATTCCCTTCGAAAACCGCCGTAGAAATTGATGATTTCAGCAGACTTCTAAATAACGTGATATGAAGCAGATACCCGATTATGAATACTGCCGGACCGACTATTACCAATGATATCAATGGATTAATACCCGCCGAGGTATAGAGTACCCAGGTAGCGAACGCCCCGAGCATTATGAATTCACCATGGGAAACATTCAGTACCCGCGCCACTCCATACTGCAGGCTTAAACCCATCGCAATGAGGGCATAAATCCCTCCCATCAACAGACCGCCGATAACAATATCCAGAATCGTTACTATTTCCATATGATTCTTTCGTACCGGTTGTTTATTACGGGCTGCCGCGAGCCCGGGTGAATATACTTTACTGACAAGGTATATTCACCCGGATGTGCTATCATTCTGGACAGCCCGTTTTCCTTTTAGTTCATCTCCGGTTTCCGGTTTTCGTTATGGTGCAGGCCAGGATGGTTTGGGGTAAATCGGTGCCGCTGTACGCTTCTCACCGAGGTCTATCACTTCAAAAATACCATTTTGCCACTGGCCAACCTGCCCGGGAGCGCATTCTTTTGCTAACTGCCCGCCACCTTCTCCACCGGCTGTCATATCGAACCAGGTATCTCCCAGGATAGTCTCGAAATGTTCGGTCGCCATAACGTCTCTAACCTCCTTGTTGTCGAGACTTCCTGCTTTCTCAATAGCCTGCTCGAAACATTGCAGTCCGGCATAATAGAATGCCGCACCCCACCAATCAGCCTGCCCTACGCCGAAGCGGTCGATAAACTTCTTTGAAAAATCCGCAAGAGCAGGTGACGATTTTTCATTCCAGGCGCCAAATCCTATTACTCCCTCCAGTACCTGTGCTCCAAAAATATCAATGAAGAACTGGAAGTTAGCTCCGGGTCCGAGTACCATGGCCTTCGGACTATATCCGATTGCCATTGATTGAGCAACAACGGACATAGTAGTGGGTGGATATACATAGGCGCAAAGAGCATCGGCTCCGGTATCTCTGGCGGCTTTTAACACCAACTCTACGTCTTCCGAATAGGGAGGAATCGCTTCAGCCATAACGATTTCGATGCCGGCTTTCATGAACTCACTGAGGGACGTGTGGTAGTATTCCACACCATGAAGGTCATTGATGTAAATTATCGCTGCTGTTTTTACGCCCTCATCCGCAAGGACTTCAGCCAGTACGGGCACCTGGTTCCAGTCTGAATAATTCAAGGTGCCGAACACATAGGGGAGTTCCGGCAGCATCGCAGTTAAGGTCGTACATCCGCCCTCTGCTCCAAGATATGCGTACCCGTATTTATTGGCGAGTGGAGCAGACGCATAAAGGAAAGCCGTAGAACAGTTAGGGAATAGAAAATCAACCTTGTCCTGAAGTATCAATTGCTCAATGAGCCTTGTTGAAGTACCAAGATCACTGGTATCATCATATACTTTCAATTCCACCGGCATCATTTTACCGGCTACGTTCAACCCGCCTCTGGCATTCACTTCTTCTTCCCATAGTGTCATCACCGGTCCAAAAGCGAAATCACCTATTTGAGCCAGCGGTCCAGAAATAGGTCTGGCGGCTCCTATGACTATCGTGTCCTTTTCAGGGGCACTTCCACCACAGGAAGCAAGGAAAGGAAGAGTTGCTATTATCAGGATAAGAATCGAAGATATAATGACTTTCGAGAGTTTCTTACTCACATTTGCCCTCCTATCAGAAATACTAATTACTTATGATGGTAACCTCATCTCATCTTGCACCTCCGATACTCGGATTAACAGTCTTTATATGCCAACCTTGAACAAGTTTCAGGTTAAAGGAAATGCGAGTATATCAAGGTAGAGATGGATAGCAGGGCACTTTTTTCACGAAAGCTTAGCATAGTGAATAAGTAATTACAATACATAAAATGAAATTAAGATGAATTTTTAATGAGAAAATTCTGAAGAAATCCTGTTGACACTCTGTACTCAGGTAGATAAACTCAGACCGGAAATCACCTGACGGGGAGGTTCTGATGAGCGAAACGGTTTATGATCCGATAAAATCCGGAAAAAGGATGACGATAGTCTGTTTCATTTCGGGTTCCGGTACAAATTACAGGGAAATTGTTGCCAGTAATCCCGAACATGATTACATAGTATTCACGAATAGACCCGGCTGCGCAGGTACTGAAATTGCCAGGAAAAACAACCACAAAGTTCTTGAACTGAGTCATATTCCGTATCTCAGGGAAGCCAGGAAGAAATGCGGACCGGGTAAGGTCCCAAGAAATGCACCAGAGCGGGTCCAGTATGAAAAGGACGTATGCCGATTGATAGAAGACGAAACCGGGAGGCAGCCTGACCTTATATGCCTGGCCGGGTTCGACCAGTTGAACTCAGACTACATGGTGGATAAATATTACCCGCGTATACTTAACGTTCATCCGGGAGACACAACCAGAGGTTATGTGGGCTTGCATACCATTCCTTTTGCGATGGCAATACTTAACGGGGAAGATTCGGTAAGGTCTACCCTGTTTTTTGTCGACAGAAATATGGATAACGGGCCTGTTTTGGTGCAGTCGGCGCCTTTGAAAATAGCGGAAACACTTGCCGAACTCGATATGAAGGAGCCACGGAGGTTAATCGAGGGTCTGCACCGGGTACTCGCCTTCGCAGGGGCCAGCCGTATCAAGACGTATGAAGAATTCAAGGAAAAAGCCGACGAAGAATTGCAGCAGATAATGAATAAAATCTGCTCCGAATTACAGGAAGCTCTGAAGGTGGAAGGAGACTGGAAAATCTATCCGGTCGCTGTCAGGCTTATAGCAGAAGGGAGGGTGAAAATAGAAGGAAGAGATGTTTTCCTTGATGATAAAAAGTTGCCTGAATATGGTTATAGACTCGGTTGAAAAACTAACCTTCAGGTATTGATTGGAGACTGGCAGCAGGGTATAATCAGGTGTAACCAATCTATCCCACCATAGCACCTGCCAGTTAACGAGAGAAGACGAATAAGCATGCGGATTGATAGAGCGAGATGACGGACGTTAGAAGCATACCGGAAGTACGGCACTTTTACCGCAAAGTTAAGCCGGATTTCGAGTACTGTTTTAACGTACAGACATCGTCCCCGCTAACCGCAGAAGAGCTGGAAATACTCAGATGGTTGCTTGCTGAAACCTTCGAAGTTGAGAATTTCAGCGAGGAGCCTTTTTTAACACCTGTAAAAAATGTTGTTGAGATCGGTCCCCGACTCAGTTTCGATACTGCCTATTCCACGAATGCCATTGCGGTCTGTAATGCCTGCGGACTTGATAAAATCCTGCGTATCGAGCGTTCAAGAAGGTATCTTCTATCAGATGATACCGACAAAGAGCGGTTTACGGTGGAAAACCATGACCGCATGACGGAGACTCCGTACCCGGAACCACTGAGATCATTCGTTACAGGGACTGCTGCTGACAAGGTTTTTACAATCCCCATTATCGAAAAAGGCATAAATGCTTTACGGGTCTTCAGTCGTGAAAACGGCCTGGGAATGGATGACTGGGACGTGAATTTTTACACCAGGCTGTTTACCGATGAATTGAAACGGGACCCGACAAACGCAGAGTTATTCATGCTGGGTAATAATAACAGCGAGCACTCACGTCACTGGTTTTTCAAGGGCAGGATGACCATCGATGGTAAAGAAATACCGGATACACTACTCCAGATAATCCGGTCGACCATTCAGAAAAATCCGTCCAACAGTGTTATCGCATTCAGCGATGATTCAAGCGCTATCAGGGGTTATAAGATATGGACGATCCTGCCGGCAAGTCCGGGTAAGAGTTCTCACTTCGTGTCCAGGGAGTGTTACTATCACATTCTGTTCACTGCAGAAACCCACAACTACCCGAGTGGTATTTCGCCTTTTGAGGGGGCTACCACCGGCACGGGTGGCAGGATACGGGACGGGCACGCTACCGGTAAAGGCAGCTTTGTTATTGCCGGAACGGCCGCCTACTGCACCGCAGCACTTAACCTGCCTGACTTCAAGATACCGGGAGAACCGGAAGGGCTGACATATCCGTACGAACTGGCGTCACCGCTCGAAATATTAATCGAAGCCAGTAACGGAGCTTCCGACTATGGAAACAAGTTCGGCGAACCTTTAATACAGGGTTTTGTCAGGACATTCGATCAGATTTTACCGGATAATGAACGCCGCGCCTGGCTCAAACCGATAATGTTTACCGGCGGAATAGGTCAGATAGACGATACCAATATCGAGCCGCGGAAACCGGAAAAAGGCATTCTCATCGTCCAGGTGGGAGGTCCGGCCTACCGGATAGGTATGGGTGGCGGTTCGGCTTCAAGTATGATCCAGGGCGAGAATATCGCAGAACTGGATTTCAATGCGGTCCAGCGCGGTAACGCCGAAATGGAAAATAAGCTGAACCGTGTCATCAGGGCCTGCGCCGAGAAAGCAAGTGATAATCCCCTGCTGGTTGTACATGACCAGGGCGCCGGCGGTCCGGCTAACGTGTTGACGGAGATTATCGACCCGGCCGGCGGTAAAATATTCATACGGCGTATCAACCTTGGAGACCCTTCGATGACTGTGACCGATATCTGGTGCGCCGAATATCAGGAGCGTTCCGCTTTCCTGATAAATAAGGAAAGAATAAAGGAATTCCAGGCGATCTGCGAGCGTGAAAAAGTAAATTGTGAAGTACTCGGTGAGATCACCGGTGACGGGCGTGTGGTCGTTTTCGACGAAGAAGATGATTCAACTCCGGTTGATCTTCCCCTCGACAGGATACTCGGTGAGATGCCGCCGAAATCATATAACCTTGAAAGAATACCGCGTAACCTCGAACCTTTGAGCCTGCCAGAAAGCTTGACCGTAGAAAAAGCGCTGGAACTGGTTTTCAGACTTCCTTCGGTAGGTTCCAAGGGATACCTTGTCCGCAAGGTGGACAGGAGTGTTACCGGACTGATCGCGCAGCAACAGTGCTGCGGACCTCTCCAGCTTCCCGTCGCCGACGTGGCCGTTGTTGCCCAGAGCCATTTCGGTTTAACCGGAGGAGCTACAGCTATCGGCGAACAGCCGATAAAAATGCTTATCGATGACAAAGCCGGTGCCAGGATGGCAGTCGGAGAAATGTTGACAAACATGGTTTCTGCCAGGATAAGCGACCTGATTCATATCAAGTGCTCAGTGAACTGGATGTGGGCAGCCAAACTGCCCGGTGAAGGTGCCAGGATTTATGATGCGGCTGTTGCACTGGCGACGCTGATAACACAACTCGGAATTGCCGTGGACGGCGGTAAGGACAGCCTGTCAATGGCGGCAAGAGTCGATAACGAAAATGTGAAAGCTCCTGGAGAGGTGGTTGTTTCAGGCTACGCGACCATGCCTGATGTTACACGCAAACTCACTCCCGACCTGAAAAGACCTGGCGAAAGCAGGCTGATATTCATCGATCCATCGGAAGGCAGAAACCGCATGGGCGGCTCTGCCCTTGCCCAGGCATTCGGGCAGATAGGAGACAAATCTCCGGATGTGGATAATTACCAGCTTCTCATCAACACCTTCAAGGTAGTCCAGAAAATGATCGATGAGGACCTGGCGCTGGCCTGCCATGACAGGAGTGACGGCGGACTACTCACGACGCTGGTGGAAATGGCAATTGCCAGCAATTGCGGATTTACCGTCGACATTCCTGGTGATGATGATGCTATAACCCTACTTTTCTCGGAAGAACTGGGCCTGGTACTGGAATACCTTCCTGATAACGAAACCCGGATAAGGACCATACTGGACGAATACGGGCTTACGTACTCTGTACTCGGAGAGACTGCTCGCGAAAAGAGAGTAATAGTTAGTCACGGTGAAGAAGTGGTACTCGATGTCAATACACCGACATTACTCGGATGGTGGGAATCTGCCAGCGACAGACTGGAACTGGAGCAGATGAATGTCGTGATGGCCAGGGAGCAGACGAATTACCGCGAACGGACCGGGATTAACTATACTCTCACTTTCGAACCGGAACCGGTAACACCGGCAAATCTACGGGGAGATAGCCGACCGAAAGTAGCTATTATCCGCGATGAAGGAAGTAATGGCGACCGTGAAATGACGTCGGCTTTCTACTGGGCGGGGTTTGAGACGTGGGATGTTACGATGACGGATATCCTCGAGGAATGCGTATCTTTCGATGAGTTTCGAGGAGTCGTCTTCGTCGGAGGTTTCTCTTACGCGGATGTACTCGACCCGGCGAAAGGTTGGGCAGGGATAATCAAGTTTAATCGCAGGTTGAAAAAGGAGTTCGATGATTTCTTCAGTCGGAAAGATACCTTCTCACTTGGTATCTGTAACGGCTGCCAGTTGATGGCTTTTCTCGGTATCGTTCCGTGGAAAGGGATCCCTGAAACCAGGCAGCCCCGGTTTATTACCAATAACTCGGAAAGGTTCGAGTCGCACTGGGGTATGGTACGGATAGCGGAAAGTCCGGCAATGATGCTACAGGGCATGGAAGGTTCGATACTTGGTATCTGGACGGCGCACGGCGGAGGGAAGCTGTACTGCCCTGACCCGGATATCCTGGCTTCCGCGAGAGAACAGAACCTGACACCGGTAGCATATGTGGACGATGATGGTATACCTACTGAGAAATACCGGTTTAATCCCAACGGTTCGCCTGCCGGAATAGCGTCATTCTGCTCGAAGGATGGACGGCACCTGGCGATAATGCCCCACCCCGAAAGGGCTTTCCTCCTCTGGCAATGGCCTTACGTTCCTGAAGACTGGAAAACCGG
>CAZBQL010000062.1:0-18811 GCA_964493985.1 uncultured Dehalococcoidales bacterium | reverse complement strand
ACACTTACCTGGTGACAAAATCGTAGAACATCAACAGTTATTGTCCAGCCTATTGACAACACGGTGAAAATTCATTACAATGCGGCATTCACTGTGGATATCTGGTAACAGTGACCGGCTATTGTTAGCTGAATGTGAACTAATCGATATGATGGGCAGCGGGGTTGTTGGTTCTTCCGACAGTTATATTCACTTATCAGGAAGCTTCAGGAGTATGCAGCCCTGCCAGGAAAAACCAGGCTGTTGAGAATAGATACTCGTGTCAGCTCGATAATGGTGATACACCTTTTATGCCGGGAACCTTATGGCTAACTGTGAATGGGAAAAGTCGAAGTAAGGAGGTGATGCTGCGCAAGAGTAGTTATCTCGCGTGCACGTTTGTGTTCGCATGATGAAAAGCTTGAGTTTATACAGGAGGAAAAAAGATGATAAAAAGGACGATGTGGATATTCGTGAGCTGCTTGATGGTACTATCTCTGATACTGGCATCATGCAGCACAACGGAGCCCACAGGCGGTGTGGAAGAGGAAGAGGGAGATAATACGGTAAAAATAACTGAATCGGAAACAACTACAGGGACAACGGAAACGGAAGGAACCACAGTGTCGCCCGATAAAGCTCAATACGGTGGCTCCTTGATTATGAGGGAGCTTACCGATCCGTTATGCTGTGACAGCTTCGCTAACAAGATGATGACAGGTGGCCTTGTCCTTTGGTATTCCTACGAACAACTATTGAAGTTTGACTGGGCAAGAGGCCCTGCTGGCACCGGTGAATTTACTAACCTTGCCGTAAGCAGTCCGGAGGCCCAATTAGGCGGAGAACTGGTTGAAAGCGTGGAGAAACCCGATCCGGAAACATGGATACTCCATATCCGGCAGGGAGTGCACTATCAGCAACCTGACACTGAAGCTGGCGACTTAGTGGGGGGACGTGAAATGACTGCCGAAGACGTTGCCTGGGTGTATGAGAGGAACGTCCATAGTCCAAATGGAGCGATTCAGGTATTGCAGCCGCGTTGCGCTGCAGCTTTCGAGATAGAGCAGACTGGACCATGGGAAGTAACATTCACGACACCGGTTCAGCCGATAACAGCCCAGTGGTGGGTAATCGAAGGCGGAGGCTATGGTTACATGTATCCACCTGAGCTCGTTGAAACATACGGAGACCTTAACGACTGGCATAACACCGTGGGTACCGGCCCCTGGATTCTGGAAGACTGGACTCCGAACACCTCGATTACGTTCGGTCGAAATCCGAACTATTGGGGCGTAAATCCCGTCGGTCCTAACAAGGGTGATCAACTTCCTTATGTTGACAGGGTGAAAAGACTGATCATACCTGATACATCAACTGCCCTTGCGGCGTTTCGTACCGGGAAGATGGATTTTTATGGCCCTGTTACCTACGACCAGTTCGAGGAGTTAAGGCGTACTGCACCCGATACGGAATACGTGGAATATCTGGGCGACGGATTCGGTAATGCTCATGCCTTCAATTTAAGACTCGACGACCCGACGAAACCCTGGGCTTTGACCGAAAACGGCAAGAAGGTACGCCAGGCGCTGATGATGGCTATCGACTATGACACCATTATCAATGACTATTTCAGCGGCAAGGCAGAAAAGGACACGGTCTTGGTTAACCGTAACTTCGATGGAGTAGGCTGGAAGCCGTTGAGCACGATGTCACAGGCGGTCCAGGACCTTTACAGCTACAATCCTGAGAAGGCAAGGCAGCTTCTGGCAGATGCAGGTTATCCTGACGGTTTCATAACCAATGTGCTGGTACCCAGTGTTCCGACAGATATGGCAGACCAGTGTGCTATCGTTAAAAACATGTGGGCTGACATAGGTGTTGAAATGAACATAGTCCCCACAGAGTCGAGTGCCCTTACGGCTATGGTCACTCGTTCCTTTGAATGGGACGACATGTTCTACGGGACCTTTTCAGGTGGTACCGTGGGATCGTTTGGATTCTCTCTCTATACGTATTTCGGTTACTACCGGGGTGATAATCGGCCCCAGTTTGCCAGTCGTACCGATCCCAATGGGACACCGGACCCAATAATCGAAGCTGCTTTTGCAAAAACGCAGGAGAATATATACGTTGACTGGCCAGCTGCTTATAAAGCGGTAGAAGAAATAAGACCGTACCTGATTGAGAACGCTTTTAAGATACCATTCCCTCAACCTTATTCGTACAACCTATGGTGGCCCTGGGTGAATAATACATTTGGTCAGGGTGGTGTAGCGTATTTCCTGAAATACTACTGGGTCGACCAGGACCTGAAGACAGGAATGGGTTACTAGAACAGGTAGGCATTAGTAGAATCAGGATAAAATACTGAAAAAGGAGCAGATTTTGGAAGCATATTGTGTGAAATGCCGAGCCAAGAGGGAAATGAAAGACGCTAAAGCAATAACCATGAAAAACGGAAAACCAGCCACGCAGGGCACCTGTCCTGTATGTGGTACCAAGATGTTCCGTATTGGTAAAAGCTAGATTTCGTAACTAATAATTTATTGATATGAAGGGCTGGATATAACCGAAGAGGTATATCCAGCCCTTATTCCGCTGGACCGATGAGTATCTGAAGAAATCTATAAGTTGACGAACATCGTGTAATTCTGAAATATTTCCAGTATTCGTAAACATATAGTTCACTTGTCCGGTGAGAATGGTGGATTACAATCGGCAATCTGCCACTCTCTCAGAAATGCACAATCTTTAAAGAAGAGATTGACAACTCCATTCGAGTGTATTATATTTAGTCGCAAATCTAATTAACAAGTGAAAAGGCGTATACGATTTGGCACCTTCCACTGAAGGAGGTGACTATAGTGACATAAAGGGCACTGGATATGTTGAAAGACACAACATAATACAATGCCCTTTACGCTTTTTTATCGGAGCAGCCTATCCGGTTACCTTGAGACAATTTCTTATCATTGTTAAAAAAAACAGTAAGAAAGGATTTTACTTAATAAATCTGGCGATTAGATCCGAGCTAGCCCTGCCGGGCTGAACCTGGGTGGTGAATGATGTCAGCTTTGATAAGTTTAATTGGTGACTAAATTCTCCTGTATATGAAGCCCTGGCAGTAATCGATGAGAGATAAGGCCAGCATTGAGGAGGTGTTATTTTGAGATAAGTTTAATTTATTTCACGTGTCTTCATTTCAGTAGTAAAAGGTGAATTATTAGATCTTTACTATCTGGATTTGGAGATGTAAATAAAGGAGGGAAAGAATGAAAAAATTTGTCTGGCTGGTATTGAGTTGCTTGATGGTAGTGTCACTAGTACTTGTATCCTGTGGTGGCGGTGAAGAAACTGATGGCACTACGCCAACAAACGGCACTACCCCGTCTGACCAGCCGCAATACGGCGGCACTATTACTATCCGAGCAGCTATGGATTTCACATGTTGTGACAGTTTTGCCAATAAGATGATGACCGGGGGCCCCGTTATAAATTATGTCTACGAGCAGCTTTTAAAATTCGACTGGTCAAGAGGCCCGGCTGGCACCGGGGAATTCACCAACAATGCCGTGGCCAGTCCTGAAGCCCAATTGGGAGGAGAACTGGTTGAAAGTGTGGAGAAACCCAGTCCGGAGGTCTGGATACTCCACGTAAGGCAGGGAGTGCACTACCAGGATACCGGCACTGAAGCCGGGGACCTGATAGGCGGTCGTGAAATGACAGCAGATGACGTCGCCTGGGCTTACGAAAGAAATGTCCACAGTCCTGACGGGGCGATACAGGTGTTGCAGCCACGTTGTGCCGCGGCATTCGAGATTGAAAAGACCGGCCCGTGGGAGGTGACCTTCACTACACCGGTACAACCGATAACAGCCCAGTGGTGGGTGATTGAAGGTGGGGGTTACGCTTTCATGTATCCGCCTGAGATCGTTGATACGTACGGCGACCTTAACGACTGGCACAATTCCGTCGGCACAGGTCCCTGGATCATTGAGGACTGGGTCCCGGCAACCTCAGTTACTTACAGTCGAAATTCGAACTATTGGGGCATAAATCCCGTCGGTCCCGGCGAGGGCGATCAACTGCCTTATGCGGACGGAGTTAAAATACTGATAATACCTGACGCTTCAACTACCCTTGCATCACTGCGTACCGGTAAAATCGACATGTATGGTCCTACCACCTATGATCAATACGAAGAATTAAGGAACAGTGCTCCCGATATGGAGTACCTGGAATTTCTGGGTGACGGTTTCGCCAATGCTCATGCCTTCAATTTAAGACTCGACGACCCGACGAAACCCTGGGCTCGGACTGAAAACGGCAAGAAGGTACGCCAGGCACTGATGATGGCTATCGACTATGACACCATTATCAGAGACTACTTCAGCGGCAAAGCAGAAAAGGACACGGTCCTGGTTAACCGCAACTTCGAAGGGGTAGGCTATGTTCCACTGAGTGAGATGTCAGATTCAATCCAGGAGCTTTACAGCTACAACCCGGAGAAGGCAAAACAGCTTTTAACCGAAGCTGGCTACCCCGACGGCTTTAAGACTGAGGTGCTGGTACCCAGTGTTCCGACAGATATGGCAGACCAGTGTGCTATCGTTAAAAACATGTGGGACGCGATAGGGGTTGAAATGAATATAGTTCCCACTGAATCAAGTATGCTCACACCTATCGTCACTCGTTCCTTTGAATGGGACGATATGTTCTATGGGACCTTTTCAGGTGGTACCGTGGGATCGTTCGGATTCTCTCTGTATACGTATTTCGGTTACTACCGGGGTGATAACCGGCCCCAGTTTGCCAGCCGTACCGATCCTGACGGGATACCGGACCCGATAATCGAAGCGGCCTTTGAAACAACGCAGGAAAACATATACGTTAACTGGCCGGCAGCCTACAAGGCAGTGGAGGAAATAAGGCCGTACCTGATAGAAAATGCTTTCAAGATACCGTTCCCGCAGCCCTACACTTACAATTTCTGGTGGCCCTGGATGAAAAATACCTTCGGCCAAGGAGCTTATGGACCCTTCCTAAAGTACTACTGGGTCGACCAGAATTTGAAGACAGAAATGGGTTACTAGACAGTTAGTTATATCTTCATATAATCAGAACGAAATGTAAAAAGGAGCACATCATGGAAGCATATTGTGTGAAGTGCCGAGCCAAGAAGGAAATGAAAGACGCTAAAGCAATAACCATGAAAAACGGAAAACCAGCCACGCAGGGTACCTGTCCTGTATGTGGTACCAAGATGTTCCGTATTGGCAAAGGCTAGAAATTCATAACTAATACTTGATTGATATGAAGGGCTGGATATATTTTATGAGTATATTCAGCCCTGATATTTTACTGTATACCACATTTCATGATAAGTTGACAAGATGGGGAGTGTGTATTATCATCTAATCTCAACTGAATACTGGGAAACATTTTTACCGTCTTCTGCCTTCCTGAATAGGAGGTGAACATGATGCGTATCAGGCACTTGAAACCGAAAATCTAATCGGTTGATGGTGCCTGTTTTTCTTCCGACAGGAAATTTAACCGGGCGAAGGGAGTGATGCCTTTGAGAGTAATACGTTTCTTCACTGGAGGAGATATTAATCGGGTTGGTTATATTCGATAACCTGTTAATATCCAAATATGGTTGGATACTAAAAGGAGAGTTGTATGAAGAAAACAATTATCTGGATGATGATAAGTGGCTTGATGGTGCTTATCCTGATACTGGCTTCCTGCGGCAAGACAGAGACTACAGGTGGTGTAGAAGAAGATGAGGGCGATGATAAAGTTGTTATCACGGAAACTGAAACAACAACCGGTCCTGCCGGTGGTGATGAAGAAGTTGTTACACCTTCTTCCGATGAGCCGCAATACGGAGGGACACTCAATTTAGCTACAGGTATGTCTATTACCCAGTGGGACCCTACTCGAATAATTACAGGTACGGTCCCGGGCCTGTATCTAAACAGCCTATGGGAAGGTGACTGGGCAAGAGGTCCTGCTGGTGGCTATGGTACCGGTGAAACTGACTGGGGGTTCACCAACAATGACATTTTCGATCTGAAGATGGGTATTATCGCGGAAAGCTGGGAGTGGACCGTTGATGCTGAAACCCAGACGGGAAGGATTGTCTATCAGATTCGCCCCGGTGTGCACTGGGCGCTCGACCCGGACAAAGAAGCCAGCCGCCTGGTGAACGGGCGTGAGGTTACCGCGGACGATGTGGTCTATTCATTGACGCGGGCCACGACCTGGGAACTCGCTTTCGTCGCCTCAATTAACTCTGAGCTCAGAAACATACCAATAGAAAAGACCGGACCTCGCGAAGTCACTGCTACGGTCCCCCTGGATGCTCTCTATACTGCCATCACACGATTAGGTGACGCAATATTCATTGTGCCGCCTGAAGTAGTGGAGAAATACGGCGACCTGTCAGACTGGAAGAATCAGGTGGGCACCGGTCCCTTTTATATCAGCGACTGGGTGAACGACAGTTTTGCTACTGCTATCAAGAACACCGACTTCTGGATGACAGATCCGGTCGGACCAGGCCAGGGTAACCAGTTGCCCTATGTTGACCGGGTTAAAACGATGGTGGTAGTCGATGCGTCCACCAGGCTTGCTGCCCTGCGGACAGGTAAAGTCGACCACCTTGTGCCTCTCACCTATGACCAGGCCGATGAGATGAGAGTGTCGGCACCGGACATGATAGAGATCGTGTCACCGCACTGGCAGGGCAGAGGTATGCCGTTGTTCATGAGGACGGACACGCCGCCGTTCGACGATGTCCTTGTTCGTAGAGCCATGAATATGGCTATCGACAGAGAGGAGATCAACCAGGGCCTCTATAATGGCAAAGGTGACCCGTTCCCCCTCCCGTTTGCGTATACCCCGGAATACGACGCACTGTACCTTAAGCCAATGGACCCTGACTACCCGCCAATACTCAACGAGATTTATTCCTATAATCCGGAAAAGGCAAAGCAGCTGCTTGTGGAGGCAGGTTATCCTGATGGCTTTAAGACCACGATGCTCATAACTGCTGGTGAGGCGGATTACAACTCGATACTCGTGGAATATTGGAAGGCAATCGGCGTTGAGGTTGAGTTTCAGATCGTAGAGCCGGGAGACAAGTTTAATATGTCTATGGGCTGGACACACCCGGCACTCGTAGCAGATACGACAGGGCCTGTAGCCGTCTTTATGGTCGGGAATACCTATGCAGGACACCGCTATAACCTGAGCATAATAACCGACGACCAGGTTATCACTGATCACCTGGCGAAGGTACGCACTTATGCCTATACAGACCTTACCCAGGCCATGAAGGAATACCGGGAAATGACGAAACACGTGCTTGAACAGGCATATCATGTCCCGGACGTCGCCGGGCCTGTCTCTATGTTTTACTGGCCATGGATAAAGAATTATTCCGGTGAAATCACAGTGGGTTACGATGACATGACATGGCCGACATATGTCTGGGTAGACCAGGACCTCAAGAAATCCATGGGGTACTAAGTAACCAGGCTACATAGATATAAGGATTTATCAGGGCAGGTTGAAAAACCTGCCCTGACATTATTCCAGGACCTTAAAACCCAGGACATCGACAAGTCCCATATCGGTCAAACGCAGTTCCGGAATTACCGGAAGGGCGATGAAGGATAGAGTAGAAAAAGGAGAAGAAAGCCTGGTACCGAGTGAAAACGCTGCTTTTTCTACTCTGGTCATCCTATCAACCACGGTTTCAAGCGGCTGGTCGGAGAGAAGGCCGGCTACCGGCAGTGCAAGGCTTTCCAGCACCTTTCCATCCGCGGCAGCTACAAGGCCGCCTCCGAGTCTCTCTATTTCTTTTACGGCAGTAAAGATATCTTCATCGCTCGTGCCTACGGCGACGATGTTGTGGGAATCGTGAGCTACCGAAGAAGCCAGTGCGCCTTTCCGGAGTCCAAATCCACTGACCAGCCCGAGTCCGATATTTCCTGTGGCGTGATGCCTTTCCACTACAGCCGCCTTAAGAATATCATTCTCTATATCTGGTACCGCATTTCCATCTTTAGCCTTGATACGGGCGGTTTTATGACTGGTGATTATCTGTCCCGGCACTATCTCAATTACCGGAGAGGTGTCTCCGGTGGCTTTCATTCTGAAAGACTCGACGCTGTAAGGTCTAATATGCATTGTTGAAGCGAGAAAACTACTGTGGTTCTTCATATCTTCGAACAGCGGTTTGCCATTCGAAGTTACCTTTTTGCCCTGATAATAGACGTCGCTGACCGCTATTGAGTCCAGATCATTGAGGACTAGCAGGTTGGCATAATAACCGGGTGCAACTGCTCCGTGTCCGACCAGCCTGAAATATTCTGCCGTATTGATAGTAGCCATCTGGATTGCCCTCACCGGACCGAGTCCAAGGGATATCGCTTTTCTGACTACGGCGTCGATGTCACCGTCGTTCAGCAGGTCAACGCAGCTCCTGTCGTCTACTACGAAGATACACCGCTTGTAGGTATTATCGTTCACCAGAGGCAGGAGAGCTTCAAGGTTCTTTTCCGAGGAACCTTCTCTTATCATTACCACCATACCAAGCCGTAGTTTCTCACGGGCTTCTTCGAGGGTGACTGATTCATGGTCGGAATAAATCCCGGCGGCAATGTAAGCATTCAAAGCTTTACCGGAAATACCCGGGGCATGCCCGTCAGTTACTTTCCCTCTGGAAATGGCGATTTTATCGAGTACACCTGTATCAGCACCTATCACTCCGGGGTAATTCATAACCTCTCCGATGCCGGTATACTCGTCCCAGGCAGTCACCTGACGCAGTGTTTCAGCATCGAGGTTAGCACCGGATGTTTCCAGGTGAGTAGCCGGGACGCAGGACGGGGCCATCAGGAAAATGTCCATTGGCAGCGGTCGTATCGAATCGACAATATACTTCATTCCTTCGATACCGGATACGTTCGCTATTTCATGGAGGTCAGTCACAATTGCCGAAGTACCGCGAGGGACCACTGCCCTGACGTACTGGGCGGGAGACAGCATCGAACTCTCCAGGTGAACGTGGCCATCGATAAATCCCGGGGCAAGGAACCTGTCCTTTAGATCGATAATATCTCCGGCAGACTGGTAATCGCCTACCCCGGCAATCGTGCCTTCGGCTACGGCTACATTGCCTTTCTCGATTTCCCCGGTAAACACATTGACGATCCGGGCGTTTTTAAATAGAAGGTCCGCCGGAGTATCTCCTCTGGCAACGGATAGTAACCGGCTTTTATCCATGAGAAACCTCTCTTTTTATGATCGAAAAATCTATTATTCTTCCCCTCCAACTTCCTGGAGTGTGCAGATATCGGGAAGGTACCTGTATTTTTCGTCGAAATCCAGACCGTAACCGACAAGAAACAGGTCTGGCACTATAAAGCCGCGATAGTCTATCGTCACATCTATCTGCCTGCGTGATGGTTTGTCCGTCAGGGCGCATAATTTCAGTGAAGCTGGATTTTTTTCTGAAAGATATTGCATAAGAAATGCTATTGAATTGCCTGTATCGACAATGTCTTCAACGACCAGTACATGCCTGCCTTCTATGGATACGTGCAGGTCATGAATCATGGTTAATTGCCCGGCGGTAGTCCTGCCCGGTCCATAGCTGGACAGCCTGACAAATTCTACTTCATGAGGAAATTCAAGGGCGCGGACAAGGTCAGCCAGGAAAACGAAAGAACCTTTTAAAACTCCGATGACAAGCGGATTCTTATCATGGAAGTCCTGTCTTATATCGGCAGCCAACCTTTTTACTGCGGAATCTATCTCTTCACGGCTGATAAGACATTTCAGGTTTGAAGACTCCATACTCAATCCTTTTTTACTATCAGGACTCTTTCTGAAACAATTGTAATGAAATCGGTATTGATTCTCAACCGTTACCTGTAAAGGGTAATTTTTTCAGTCTATCTTTCCACCCGATTTACTTAACAAACTGAGAAATATATAATGTCTCATATCCCGAGCGAAGTCGGACCTGGTCAGTTAAAGGAGAAAAATATGTTACTTGAAAATAAAATTGCCTTGATCACAGGAGGAGCGAAGGGGATGGGAAGAGCCATGACATTGCGGTTTGCCGAAGAAGGTTGTGACGTTATAATCAATGCCATGCATATCGAAGGGGCTCAGAAAGTAGCTGATGAGGTTAAAGAAAAAGGACGGGAAGCGATAGCTATAAAGGCTGATATTTCGAGTAACGTGGAAGTAACAGATATGGTTGACCGGGCGATCGGAAAGTTCGGGAAAATCGATATACTGGTGAATAACGCCGGAGGTGCCGGAGGTGGAGACCTGGAGCATTCAACGGAAGAAGACTGGGATAGAGTTCTGGCAGTGAATCTGAAAGGGCATTTCCTGGTTACAAAGGCAGTTGTCCCCGGGATGAAGGAAAGAAAATACGGTAAGATTATCTTCGTCTCTTCGATGGGGGCTGTTCATCCGGCAGTATCGGTACTGGCGTACCATTCGGCAAAAGCGGGACTCATTGGCTTGACTTATAACCTTGCCTTCGAGTTGGCACCGCATAATATTTATGTAAACTGTATCGTGCCAGGTCCGATAGAAACTCCTTTCTGGGATGCTTTAACACAGGGTATGCAGTCTGATGAAAGACAGGCATTTTTCAATGCTCTGGCAAAGAAAGAAGTGCCGCTTGGTAGAATGGGTACCGCCGAGGATATAGCCGGTCCGGCGCTTTTCCTGGCTTCGGGTCTGTCCGATTATGTTACGGGACAGATACTCTATGTTGCCGGAGGTCAGCCTGTACAGTCGACTCAGGCGGTATTCGGACTCGGAGACCGTTCGTGAAATAATTAAAGAAATCCGGAAGAAAGCAGGTAGATTATGAGTCGTAAATTTGAAAAATTGCTGGAACCCGGTTACATCGGCCAGGTCCAGACAAGGAACCGAATTGTAAAAACTGGTGCCGGTACCTTTATGTGGCACGAAGACGAGACCAGTATGAATAATAAAGTGCTGGCGTTCTACGAATCTCTTGCCAGGGGCGGAGTAGGGCTGCTTATCGTGGAATCCCCTACCATCGACTATCCGGCTGGTGTGCGATGGAGAAGAAGATATCGCATCGATGATGACAAGTACATCAAAGGTCTGAGTGAACTGACCGACGTTATACACAGGCATGGCTGTCCCACCTTCATGCAGATGAACCACGACGGTCCATGGCAATCGAAACTCGGGTTCGAGCCTGATCCTCCTTTTAAAGGCCCTCCAATCGCTTCTTCACCGACGACTCTGAACAGTCCCGGTGATTTTCACAATGAAACACCTCGTGAACTTACCGTAGAAGAGATAGAGAGTATTATCGACAAGTTTGCCAGTGCTGCAGTTCGTGCCCGTAAAGCAGGTTTCGACGGAGTCGATATCAATGCTGCCAGCACTCATTTGCTGCATAACTTTCTCTCGCCTTTCTGGAATAAGCGTGAAGATATATACGGCGGCAGTCGGGAAAACCGTGCCAGGTTCGTGGTATCGATAGTACAGGAAATAAAGAACCGCACCGGTGGGGATTTCCCGGTTTCTGTGTGTATCAATGGAATGGAAATAGGTCAGGCTGCCGGAGTGGATAATGCAAAATGCCTGACACCCGAGGAAGCGAGGGGTATCGCACGACTTCTCCAGGATGCGGGTGCGGATATGATACAGGTAAGGAGTATCTGGCTTGGCTACCATGTCGGCGGATACCTGACGGATGTGTTCTTTTATCCTGAACCCCCGGTACCCGTAGAGTCCATGCCTGCTGAATATTATTCGAAGGACCGGGGTGCCGGAGCGAACATGAATTTTGCTGAAGGTATTAAGTATTCCGTATCCATTCCCGTAATGACCGTATCGAAGATCAGTCCGGAACTAGGGGAAAAGATGCTGAGAGAAAGAAAGGTTGACTTTATAGGAATGACCAGGATGCTGCAGGCCGACCCCGAACTGCCCAACAAGCTTATCACCGGGCGGGAGGAAGATATAGCGCCCTGCACTGCCTGTGAGGACTGCCTTGGCAGTCAGCGATGCCGGATAAACGCCTTTATGGGCAAGGAATACAATGTCATCCAGAAAGCCGGACAGAGAAAAAAGGTAATGGTTGTCGGCGGTGGCCCCGCCGGAATGGAAGCAGCCAGGATAGCGGCGTTGCGGGGACATGATGTGAAGCTGTATGAGAAGGAGAAACGACTGGGAGGACTCCTGCCTGTTGCGGCGGTTGTTAAAGGTACCAACCTTGAAAATATCCCTGATATTGTCACCTACCTGGAACGCCAGATAACAAGACTTGGAGTGGAAATTAACCCTGGAAAAGAGGTTGATCTGCCATTGATAGAGCTGATAAAGCCGGATGCGATAATACTGGCAACCGGCGGTATTCCTGTTATGCCGGATATTCCCGGTATCGAAAACAAAAAGGTGGTCAGCACCTCGGATTTACAGAAGACACTCAGGTCATTCATGAAATTACTCGGTACCGGTACGCTCAGGAAACTGACGAAACTCTATCTTCCGGTAGGGAAAAAGATAGTTATTATTGGCAGCGGTCTCCAAGGCTGCGAACTGGCGGAGTTTTTCGTCAGGCATGGCAGGCAGGTTACTCTGGTGGACCAGGCTGAAAATCCCGGCAGTGATATGGTGGATGCATTATTCGGGTATCTCTCGGCGTGGCTGGAAAAGAAAGATGTAGTTTTCTTTAATGGTGTCAGGGAGTATTCAAAGATAACCAAAGACGGCTTGATTATCGTCGATAAGAATGGCAAGGAACTGCTGATCGAAGCTGATAATATAATTTCTGCTCTGCCACTTGCACCGGATACAAGACTATTGCCTAAATTAAAAGGAATGGTGCCCGAAGTCTATGCTGTCGGCGACTGTAAAGAACCTATGCTTATCGTGGATGCTATCAGCTCCGGAATGACCACGGCAAGAGAAGTGTGAGTTACGATGAACAGCGAAGAGTATGATATAGCTTATCCTAATCCTGTTCCCGAAGGAGTTGTCCTAGAGAGAAATGTCCCCGTACAAATGCGGGACGGTGTGAAACTCGCCCTGGACATTTATAAACCATCCTCAGATGACGGACCATGGCCGGTAATCCTTGCCTACTCTCCATTCCAGAAAGAACGTTTTTTCGAGAGTGCCAAACCTGCTTTCTACTGCCTGAAAGGTTATGTGTGTGTTCAGGCTACAGAGAGAGGAAGCGGATTTAACCAGGGTAAATTCACGTTTCACGGTCAGGTTGCGGCTGAAGACGGTTATGACATCATCGAATGGATTGCCGCTCAATCCTGGTGCAATGGGAATGTTGCCATGATGGGTGCTTCCGGATATGGCGTGATGCAATGGATAACAGCCCCGTTGAATCCTCCTCACCTGAAAGCCTTGGTGGTGCTGGGAACAACTGACAATTACCGTGGACTCTGTTACCCAGGAGGAGTGTTGCGCAGACCGTTCGTGCTGCAACTGGTGGCCGGGCTGACGCTGGCAGCCATATGGCCGGGACCTGTCGATGGTAAGGAACCACCGATGAACGTCATCACTGAAATCTTCTCGCACACTGAGGATGGACCGTTCTGGTGGGAACACGGCGGTGGCTGGAAAAATGTCCACAAGATAAAAGCGCCTGTACTTAATCTTATCCAAACACCCAATCGACTTCACGCTATTTCTCACCTGCGTTCTTACGCTGATATAGAGTCACCGAAGAAACTGGTACTTGCGCCATGGACAAATGAGAACTACCAGCCCTGGATTTTCGAGACAACTTCCTTTAACGAGTATATTCTCCGCTGGCTGGACTACTGGTTAAAAGGAACCGATACCGGCATCATGGATGAACCGGAGGTAGCTATATATGACAATGGGACCGGTAAATGGCGGTACGAAGATGAATTTCCCTTGAAACGCACACAGTGGACGAAGTTCTACCTGCATGGCAAAACTGCCGATGATAAAGACGTATACGGGAGTCTAAGCCTGGTTCCACCGGGGGAGGAAAAACCGGACATCTATCATAACATCAGCCTGAACACAGCTTTGACAGCCTCCTATGGTCTTACAGGGAGTGTAAATCAGCCTGAAAAACCCAGAAATGTTGCCTACGTGTCTCAACCACTCGAAGAGGATATTACGTGCTGGGGACCGGTCAGCTTTACGTTTTATGCTTCGACTACCGAAGAAGTGACTACTGACTGGTCGTTCTTTGTGAAGATGGGAGAAATGGTTACCGAGGGTATACCGTTGAATCCCGTGACCGGCAATCCTGAAATCAAACCGGAAGTGAACGATCCATGGACACCACCTGAAGTCCAGATATGGAGTTGGGGATCGCTGAAAGCCAAGTTAAGGAAGGTTGACGAGAGTATGTCCAGACCGGGAATGCCAGGGCATTCTTATCAAAACCCCGAAGACATTAAGCCGAATACGATCTACGAATTCCAGGTGGAAATGCAGCCTGTATTCAAAACATTCAGAAAGGGATGCAGGATATGGCTCAAGATTGCCAGTGATGACGCGTTATACGCTACCTGGGACAGTTCATCAGGATATGTGGAAACTCCGCTGTCACCGGCAAAGGCGGAGATTACCATTCACCATGACTCCGAACATCCGTCTTACCTGTTATTGCCGGTCATCCCGGACATTCCTGAAACCAGCCCGGTAAAACCACCGTTAAAAGATGCTGTTCCCGGTGCTCCCAGGTTTACAGAATAATCGAGTATACTTTTCGATAAGGAAACGAGGTGCCATGATGAACAGAAATCTGTCTGTGAAGTCGATAACAGAACCTGCAAGAGAGACAAAGGTATGTTACGAAGCCGATATCGTGGTGGTCGGTGGAGGTCCGGGTGGAGTAGGGGCTTCAATATGCGCTGCGAGAACCGGAGCGGATACCGTGCTTATCGAAAGGTATGGACACCTTGGTGGAATGGCTACGGGTGGGTTGGTGAACATTATCCCGAATCTCAGTGATATTTACGGAGAACAGCATATCGCGGGTATCGTCCAGGAGATCATTGACAGGATGGATGTCAGAGGAGCTGCTTCATGTCCTAAAAAACCGGATTGGGGTACTTCCGAAAGAAAGGTGGTCGATTATTACCTTAATGCTAATATGGGTCATTTTTTCGTACGTGACAATAATGATCTGGGTAAAAAGGTAGTACTATATTCTGCTCTTGTCGACCCGGAGGTGCTTAAAGATGAACTCAATGACATGATGAAAGAAGCAGGTGTAAAGCTTTACCTCCATTCCTGGGGTATTCAACCCATCATGGAGGGAAATCGGGTCAGGGGTGTCATCTTCGACAGTAAATCCGGAAGGCAGGCTGTTCTTGGTAAGGTAGTAATAGATTCGACCGGAGATGGCGACCTTCTCATACCGGCCGGAGCTGATGTCATCACGGAAATGAAGCGTCCCAGCCGGATTGCCAACCTGGCTTTCTGCTTCTGGATTACCAATGTCGACAATGCAAAAGAGGATGAATTCAAGGCAGCTCAGCCTGAGAAATATGACGAACTCATGAAAGAGCTTGCCGCAAAACGAGGATTTCCAGGGCATTTCCGCGGACTGCTCAAAGACCAGGAAAACGTAATCTGGTTTCACCCCCACATACCTGCTGAGGATCAGACAGACGTCGAAGAAATGACGCGGATCGATATTGATACCAGGAAAAGAGCCCTCATAACCTACGAGTTCCTGAAGAAATATATCCCCGGATATGAAAAGAGTTATATAATGCAGACAGCTCCGCAGCTGGGAACCACCGGTGGCAGGCGCGTGGTCGGTGACTATGTACTGACCGGGGAAGATATGAACAGGGAAGAACCCTTCGAGGACACGATAGCTGTGTTTGCCGGCAACGACCGTGGTGAGTTGTCCCATCGATATCCGAAGATGTACATTCCTTACCGCAGCCTGGTGCCGAAAAATATCGAAGGTTTACTGGTTGCCTGCCGCGCCTTTTCGTCGGAGGACTCTGTCAATACTCATTTCAATTTGATTCCACATTGCCTGTGCTTCGGACAGGCGGCCGGAACGGCGGCAGCGAAAGCGCTTGGCAGTGGAGTAAATGTCCGCGATGTTGATATCAAAGCCCTGCAGAAAGACCTGCGTGATCAAGGAGTAATTCTTCCGAGTTTATAAAAGGATAAAGTCATTTATTTTCTCTTTTCTAGAGGGGATATATATATCCAGAGAATTTTTTATCCTACTGCGGCCACAACTCATCTGCCACATCATCTAAACCCAACTCAAGCAGCTTCTTCCGGCTGGGCTTTGTTGTCTCCGGGTCCCAGTCAAGCTGCTTCAGACTTCTGGTTATCTGCTCATCGATGTCTACAGTAACTCTGGCCGTTGGTCCTTCTTGAAACGGGGGATTGCCGATCATCCTCGGCGGCATTTTATAATCTAGAGGGTTGATACCTTCGCGCAGGTTGAAGACGTGACGCATATTGACGATCCTCTCGGCGCACTTCATCAGTTCTTCCTCGGTTCGGTCCCAATCTGTAACGGCACTCATGAACCTCGTGATCCATCCATAGGCGTCTCCACCAACCAGGTCGCTGAAAATGCAGAATCCGCTGGCATTGGAGAGGTGATGGCCGAAGCTGGCAGGTCCGAAATTCATCTGGGTATGTCTGCCGGGCGTGGCATCCATCTGGTAGCGTGCCGCCGCTGTGCTGTCAGGTCCGGCAGCAATTTTCGGGTCGTGCATCCCCGGCTCCTGTCCGCCGACATGCACGGCGAACTCCTCCGAGCCTTTACCGATCTTCCGGGCTGCAACCTTCACGCCGTCGGCAAGTATATCACCGAATCCTTCTCTCTTAACCATTTTCTCCAGCATTTCGATGATAGCCCGGTGATTTCCCCAGGTGAGATCGATGCCGTCGGTATCTGCTTTGGTAATAATTCCCTTTTCATAGCACTCCATGGCGAAAGCAATGGTAGTGCCCCCCGATATGGTATCCAGTCCATAGTAGTTGCACAGGTGGTTGGCCATGTTGATCGACTCCGTATCGGTGTTCAGGCACATCGTGCCGAAAGCGGCCGCGGTCTCGTATTCCACCCTTCTCGTGCCGGCGGGGTATTTATATTCACCTTCTCCGGCTTTCAGCCTGCCTTCGCAGGCGACCGGGCAGCCCCAGCAGCCGGTCCGTCTCTCAACATTGGCGATTGCGGCGTCGCCGGTCAGTCCTGAAACGTCGGGCAGGTCATTGATGCCGATTCCTCCCCAGTTCTTAACGGGAGTGTTACCTCCATGAGCGAAGATGGCAGTAACGTTGGATGTCCCGTACTTGTGAAATCCTGATATACTCTCATTCGTTCCCGTTTCACCTCTCATTGCCCTCAGGTGTTCGTCTCTCAGTTTCTTCAACAGGTCGGCGTCCCGTACCGGGACTTCCATCTTTCCCCGTGCCGCTATCGCTTTCAGGTTCTTCGAGCCCATGACGGCACCTACGCCGGAGCGTCCCGCGGCGGCCCCTCTCCGGGTAATGATGCAGGAGATAAGCGACAGTTTTTCACCGGCAAGCCCGATGCTGACGCTCTCCATGTCGTTTCCGTATTCTTCCTTGAGGGAGTCTTCGACCGCGAAGGTATCCTTTCCCCAGAGGTGACCGGCGTCTTTTATCTCGGCCTTGCCGTTATCCAGCAGGAGATAGACCGGTTTATCGGCGATCCCTGTGATGAACACGGCGTCATACCCGGCGAATTTGATGTTAGGTCCGAAATGCCCTCCGGAATTGGAGTCTCCCCAGCCGCCGGTCAAAGGTGATTTAGTAACTATGGCGTAGCGTCCGGCGAAGGTAGCTCTGGTACCGGTGAGAGGTCCGGTGAGAAAACCAAGCGTATTGTCAGGTCCGAGTGGATCGACTCCGCCTTTCTGTCGGTCGTACAGCACCCTGGCGCCAATCCCGTACCCGCCGATGAAGTCGCGGTACAGGCTGTCATCGGGCGTTTCTTCCTCGATCTTTCCCGTGGACAGGTTAACGAACAGGAACTTCCCCATATATCCGTTCGGCATGATCCTCTCCTTTCGGTAGCGGCCGGTTTCAGGCTATTCTCAGCCTGCGGCCACACTCAAATCCGCTTCATTATAACACCATTTAAGATTGAGATACATCGAGTTTAAACCTTTCATTACAGTTTGATTATGTATGTAATTATATGAATTGACACTTGGAACTAACAGATATAATATGGTTCTAACACTATAGATATCGATCGTGTAGAAAATAAAGGTAATACGAGTAGTGGAAGCGTTAGTAACACCTCAATTATTACAATGGGCTCGTAGAAGAAGGAGTCTACGAGTAGAAGAAGCTGCTGAGAAAATTAATGTGCATCCGGATAGATTATCTAAATGGGAACAGGGTGAAGATAATCCAACTTTAAAGCAAGCAAAAACATTAGCAGAAAAGTTATATGTTCCATTTGGATATTTGTTTCTACCAAATCCGCCAACTGAAGATTTACCTTTACCTGATTTTAGAACAACCTCTAGTGTTCAAGAGTCCTTGCCTAGTCCTGATTTTCTTGACGTATTACGAGATACTCTAAGGAAGCAAGAATGGTATCGAGAATACCAAGAGAGTATAGGTGCCGCTCCACTAGATTTCATTGGGCGTTTTACCCAAGATGACAACCCGGTTGTTGTTGCGTCCAATATTAGAGATACCTTATACCTTGATAGTGATATGCGTGAAGAAGCTAGTAACTGGGAGCAATTTCTTCAGGAATTTATACGGAGAGTTGAAAAAGCTGGAGTATTAG
>CAZBQL010000061.1:0-19163 GCA_964493985.1 uncultured Dehalococcoidales bacterium | reverse complement strand
CAGCAAGTCATGTAAAACGACTAAATAACGAAGGGTATAAGCCCGGTTTTATTGTCGAATCTGCCCTGTGGTAAAATCAATATAGATTCTTTTAAAGAAAATTCAGGTTTGGGTGAGGTAGTATGGCGAAAAAGAGAAAAGCTGCAACAATAGGTGAACTAAAGAAATCAGGATACAAGAGAAAATCTATCAGGGAGGAGATGAGACAGAACCTGATAGAGATAATAAAGCGGAAAGGAGACCTCTTTCCGGGCATAATCGGATTCAGCGATACGGTAATACCTCAAATCCTGAACGCGATTATTTCCGGCCAGGATATTATCTTTCTCGGAGAACGAGGACAGGCAAAGTCGAGGATCATGCGTAATATGGTCAGCCTGCTTGACGAAGAGATACCGGTGATCAAGGGATGCGAAATAAATGATGATCCGTTTGCACCGATATGCAGCGCCTGCCGTGAGAAAGTTACGGAAAAAGGCGATGACGTTGAAATCGACTGGCTGCCACGGGAAGAACGGTACGGTGAGAAGCTCGCCACGCCGGATATTTCAATCGCCGACCTGATAGGAGATGTCGACCCGATAAAGGTGGCGGAGGGAAGATACCTCTCCGATGAAATGACGATATATTACGGCCTGATTCCGAGAACGAACCGGGGTATCTTCTGTATCAATGAGTTACCCGACCTTACGGAAAGGCTGCAGGTGGGTCTCTTTAACCTGATGGAAGAGCGGGACGTCCAGATAAGGGGATACCGTGTCAGGTTGCCTCTCGATATTTTGCTGGTATCGAGCGCGAATCCGGAAGACTACACGAACCGAGGAAGGATTATTACTCCTTTGAAGGACAGGTATGGAGCACAGATAAGAACGCATTATCCGGTTACTACCGAAGATGAAATTACAATCGTCGAAGCGGAAAGGAAGCGGTTCGAAGGAGATGACTTCGAGGTCTATGTCCCGGACTACATGAAGGATATAATAGCCGAGATCACTCACCTGGCCCGCAGGAGTCCTGATATAAACCAGCGTTCGGGGGTGAGTGTAAGAACGTCGATAGCAAATTATGAGACGATAATCAGCAACTCGATAAGGCGCGCGATCACGGTCGGTGAGAAGCTGGCGGTACCACGTATCAGCGATCTCCCGTATATTCAGGCTTCCACAAGCGGCAAGATAGAACTTGAGAGTTTCGAAGATACGAAGGAAGAGAAAGTTATCAACGACCTGATAAGGAAAGCAGTCGCCGGTGTTTTCAACCGGTATTTCATGGTGAATGAGCTGGAAGACATTATCGCGCAGTTCAGCGGAGGATTCAGCGTGGAAGTGTCCGATATGATGAGTGCGAAAAGTTATATCAGAAATATCAAGGAAATGATCGGTGTTACCGATGTTCTGAAAACAATTGCCGATTCGGAGAAGCCAGAGATTGTAGCCGCCGCCGTCGAGTTTTTACTGGAAGGACTCCATATCAACAAGAGACTGAACAAGTCCAGGAGCGGCGGGAAGACGGTCTACAGGCAGTAACATGACCATTTACCGCTATTCGGAGTGGGACGGCAGCCAGGGGTCCGGCGAACTAAGCGCCGACGACCTGATGGATGAGCTGGGAAGCAACCTGATGTCTTACGGAGACCTGTCGTACTCGATGCGACTTATGCAGCAGAGAGGTTTCCGGAACGGGCAGGGGAGGCAGATGCCCAGCATCCAGGAACTCCTCGAAAAGCTCCGCCAGAGAAAGCAGGAGCAACTCAACAAGTTTAACCTTGACTCGGTCATGGATGATATCCGTGAAAAGCTGGATACCATCATTAAAACCGAACGTGAAGGGATCGAGAAAAAGCTAGATGATACCAGGAACAGGTCTGGGGATGAAAGCAGCGGACTCGATCCCGAAGTAAGACAGCGGTTACTCAAAACTCTGGAAGACAGGGCTGCACAGAACCTTGATATTCTCGACGGTTTGCCGCCGGACGTGGGCGGTCGTATCAAGGAACTGACCGATTATGAATTCATAGATGAAGATGCCCGCCAGCAATTCCAGGAATTGTTGGATATGCTGAAAAAACATGCCATGCAGTCGTTCGGGCGAGACCTGGTAGACCGGATAAAGAATCTTGATCCTGAATCTCTCGCCAGAATGCGGCACATGGTCGAAGCCCTGAACCAGATGCTTGAACAGAGAATGAAGGGCGAAGAGCCGGACTTCGAAGGTTTTATGCGTGAGTTCGGTGATTTTTTCGGTCCGAATCCTCCCCGGAACCTGGACGAACTGATAGAACGCATGCAGCAGCAGATTGCCCAGGCGCAGTCGCTGATGAACAGTCTTTCTCCTGAAGACAGGGCTGAATTGCAGGGCCTGCTTCAATCGATGGTGGATGATTCCACTCAGTTAGAGCTGGCTAAACTCTCCGCCTACCTGGAGAGACTCTATCCCGGCGACAGGCTTCAACAGCAGTACCCATTTTCCGGTGACGAGTCCCTGTCTTATAACGAAGCGCTGAACCTGATGGAAGAACTCCAGAAGATGGACAGGCTTGAATCGCAACTCAGAGACTCCAGGTTCGACAGGGCTATCGAAAACGTTGATGAACAACTGGTGAGAGAACTGCTGGGTGATGAAGCAGCCGGTGATCTCGACCAGTTAAAGAATATCACGAAAGCGCTCGAAGAAGCCGGATACATACGGTGGGAAGGTGAAAAATACGAGCTTACACCACGCGGTATGCGGAAGATAGGCCAGCAGGCCCTGCGGGATGTCTTCGAGCACCTTAAGAAAGACCGCATCGGCGGTCATAAGCTGAATATGCGCGGCAGCGGCGGGGAAAGAGTTGAGGAGACCAAGCTATATGAGTTCGGTGACGATTTCAACCTTCATCTCCAGAAAACGATAATGAACTCCGTTTACAGGGAGCCGGGAAACATACCTGTCAAGCTGAGTACTGATGATTTCGAAATATACCGTACCGAGGAAGCAACACGGTCGGCTACCGTTCTGCTGCTTGACATGAGTCTCTCGATGCCAATGCGCGGCAACTTCGAGGCGGCGAAGAGAGTGACGCTGGCACTGGATGGACTGATAAGGAGCCAGTACCCGAAAGACAGCCTGCATATCGTGGGATTTTCAAGCTACGCCAGGGAGCTTAAGAAGGAAGACCTGACCTACATGAGCTGGGATGAGTTCGATCCGTATACCAACCTCCAGCACGGACTGTACGTTGCCAGGAAGCTGCTGGACAGGGAAAGAAGCAGCAACAAGCAGATTATCCTGGTATCCGACGGTGAACCGACGGCCCATTTCGATGACAACCAGCTTTATTTCCAGATACCACCGTCGGTCCGCACTCTCCAGATGACACTCAGGGAAGTCCGTTTCTGTACCCGGAAGGGAATCACGATAAATACTTTCATGCTGGAGGACCCTTACGGCGGCGGGTACGGTCGGGGTTTCCGCGGCAGAGGAGATAGAAGATCACGGAGTGAAATCCGGGGCGAATTCGTAACCCGGATGACCCGTCTTAACAAGGGCAGGATTTTTTACACCAGTCCGGACAGGCTTGGTGAATATATGCTGGTCGATTACATCTCTCACAAGAGGAAGAAGCTGTGATGACCGCTGTTCTCGAGTGTCTGCAGGGAAGCCTTGAGCATTTACTGAGTGTCTTCGCGGAAACGCCTGTTCATCTCGGCGAGGAACTTCTCCACTTCCGGTGAAAGTTCGGTCGCTGGCTTGTCTTCAATATTCTCGGTCCGGTTATCGTAGAGGTTTTCAAGCTGTTTAACGACCGATTTCAACTGGGGGTTGCTGTCCAGCGCGGTGTTGATTTGTTCCGTCTGACGCAGCGCATTGTTTTCAATCGACTGGTCGACCGGGAGGTTGTAGATAGAAGACATTATACGCATCAGCCTCACGGCGCCGTTAAAATCTTCCTGCATCTGGGTATATTGGGGCAGGTGGACGATAAGGCTCATTGTCTCCATTCCCATGTCGGACGCTTTCTGTGGTATGAGGAAACATATCGATGTCGGTCCCCGGTATTCTATCGAGTTAACTCCGTTTTCTGCCAGGAGACTTCCGGTATTTTCACCGATCGCTTCCCCCGTAACGTTCAGCGGTCGGGTGTGGGGAACAAAGTCATGCATGCTGCCGACGATGGTAAAACGCTTCACGCCGAACTTCTGCATCAAATCAAGGACCGACTCTACATATTCTTCCCCGTGATGATGCGGTTCAAGCAGTCGCAGGAAGATGAAGTCGTTCCCCGATTGCTGTTTGCTGTAAGTAATATAGGTATTGGGAATAGTCATCCTGCGACGTCCCGCAGAAATGAAGCTGGTAGGTCGATGTCGGGTGAAGTCGAAAAAATCGCCCGGCCTGTCAAGTTTTGCCAGGTCCTTTACGCCAAGCTGGTTTTCCATCCAGGATAAAACAATAGTACCGGCACGCCCGACGTCCACCCAGGGCTTGAGCATGGCGATAGCGTGGGTATCTTTTAATTTGGGTACCGGTTCATCCAGTTCAAAAGCACGCAATCTCATACTTCAATATTAGCAAAGGAGAGGTGTCAAGGCAAACGGGGAGAAAAAGATGGAGCGGAAGACGAGATTCGAACTCGCGACCTCCTCCTTGGCAAGGAGGCGTTCTAGCCACTGAACTACTTCCGCTCGGAGTTACCTCTATTCAGTTGTCTGGTGCCGAGGACCAGAATCGAACTGGTGACACCTTGATTTTCAGTCAAGTGCTCTACCGCCTGAGCTACCTCGGCACACGATTGCACAAAGGATATTGTATCTATTAGCCATATAGGTGTCAAGTGAGTGTATTGACTCATGGTACAAGGTACCGAAAAAGGCATCGTTCATAAATCCTCCAATCTCAGGAACATATTACCTGGCATCTATAATAATCGCCGAAAATGTCATATCTTTGTAATTATTTCCTCTTTGTTTTTGTAACTATTACATTGAGTCGGTTTTAAAATGAAAGCACCTTATAGCAAAGGGGAATAATTATTTAGAAATGAACGTAATCGAAGTCAAAGAACTGTCAAGGAATTATGGGAAACTGGTTGCTGTAGACAGGGTCTCATTCCAGGTGATGCAAGGAGAAATTTTCGGTTTCCTGGGACCAAACGGGGCGGGAAAGACAACGACCATCAACATGCTCTGTACCTTGCTGAAACCTACAGGCGGCGAAGCGACCATCTGCGGATTTAACGTACTTACCGAACGGAAACAGGTACGCCGCTGCATCGGGCTGGTATTCCAGGACTCAGCCCTGGACGAGTATTTAACAGCCGAGCAGAACCTGCGTTTCCATGCCTACGCATACAACATACCAAAGGAGACAAGAGAAGAACGAATAACCGAGGTACTCGGGCTTGTCAACCTCTCAGACAGACGCAGGAGTCGCGTCCGTACCTTCTCCGGGGGAATGAGACGGCGACTTGAGATAGCGCGCGGGCTGCTGCACAGGCCCAGGGTGTTATTCCTTGATGAACCTACGATAGGACTGGACCCCCAGACCCGAAGGACTATCTGGGACTTCGTCCTGCAGTTACGCCGGCAGCAAAACCTGACTATTTTCCTCACCACCCATTACATGGACGAGGCAGAATACTGCGACCGCATAAGCGTTATAGACAGCGGACATATCATTGCGCTGGATACCCCGGAAAAGTTGAAGGATTCTCTCGGCGGGGACGTTGTGACCCTGGTCGCCGAAGACAATAACAGTGCCGTGCAGGAATTGAGAGAAAGGTTTAACCTGTCACCTGAAATCCAGGACGGGCATATAACCTTCAGCATACCGCAGGGAGAAATATTTTTACCCCGGCTGATAAAAAATTTTACCAGCCCGCTGACCTCCGTTGGGATTCACAGGCCTACACTGGATGACGTGTTTCTTAAGCTTACCGGCCGGGCTATCAGGGACACTGAAGCCGGAGAGAAGGAACAGTTGAAGGAAATGATGCAATGGAGAAGAGGGAGGTGAAACATGGCTGATGTTATTCGCGGTACCTGGGTGATAGCCTACCGCGAGTTACTGCGTTTTTTCAGCGAGCATACGAGGACATTTTCATCCTTCTTCATGCCCCTTATATTCCTGGCGATATTCGGTGCCGGGTTCCAGAACCTTATCCCGAACCTTGCTCCCGGAATCGACTTCCTGAAATTTGTATATCCGGGAATTATTGCCATGACCGTACTGCAAAGCTCGATATTCTCGGGAATATCTATCGTCTGGGACAGGGAGTTCGGTTTTTTAAAAGAGATACTGGTCGCACCCCTCGGACGCTCCGGAATAGTCCTTGGAAAGGTTGTCGGTGCTGCAGCCGTAGCACTGATGCAGGGCATTATCATGCTCTTACTGGCCCCGATCATCGGCGTGGCCCTGACACCCATGATAGTAGGCGAGCTGATAGGTATCATAATCGTCATAGCAGTTTCCCTGTCCGGACTTGGCGTTCTTATCGCTTCCCGAATGCGCTCCCAGCAGGGATTCCAGGTAGTCATCCAGGTTGTTATATTCCCTTTGATGTTCCTCTCGGGAGTCTTCTTTCCCGTTAACAATGTCCCGACATGGATGGCCGTTATCGCCAAGATTAATCCGGTAACCTATGGTGTTGACGCGACTCGAAAGATTGTGCTGGGTGAAGAACTTTCGGCTGCCAGCGGAATAATGGGGAACACCGCTCTGGGGGTAACTCTCTTCGGTCACACAATGACTATCGTCGAGGACGCAGCTCTGGTCCTGTTCATCGGGGCCATCCTGTTGACCCTGGCTATCTGGTCTTTCAGCCGTCAGGAATAGCAATGATATGTCTCTATGCATGCCGATCGTAACCTGGTGGCTGGCGGCTGGCATACCCTGGTCATGACCAAGCTGCTGATGGCGCTGCTCATTGGAGGCGTACTGGCTTATTCGGTTAAAGCTAACCGGCTGCTGTCGCTTACCGCCGGCATGACCTGTCTCTGTATCTATAATGGTTGGGTCCTGCTCCAGCAGATCGGAGAGCATTAATTATTCAAATCCTCTCCGGGACAATCATGAATCCAGCAGCTATTTTACGGCTTCTCCGGCAAGCCGGTCGGCTTCCCTGTTCAGGTTCCTGGGAATATGAGTGATAGTAAAGCCCTTAAATTGGCTCTTTAGTTCAATTGCCTTCCGGTAGAGTGGTTTCAGTTTGGCATTCCTTACCCTGTACCTGCCGTTTATCTGCCTGACGACAAGTTCGGAGTCGGCACGCATTTCCACTTCGTCGTATCCGAGTGAAACGGCTTTTTCCAGGGCGGCGATCACTGCCATGTATTCAGCCTGGTTATTGGTAACTCTGCCTACAGCCTGTGAGATGGTGGCGACCGTCTTACCCTGCTGGTTTTTAATTACGACACCTATTGCCCCTGGTCCCGGATTGGGTTCCGCCCCACCGTCGGTGAATATCAGCGCTTTTTTACTCAACTTGCTAAGCCAGGTAAAGGATACGTCCGCAACTGCTGCACCTCACCATGCTGCCGCTCCTTACCTGCTGAAGTTCATTGACGGGCAGAGATATACGGCAGCCGCGGCAGATGCCCTGTTCAACCTTCGCTACGGATGAACCTTTCTGTTTTTTTAGTTCTTCATAAATTGTAAGTACCTGCGGATCTATCTCGGATGCCAGTGCCTCTCGTTTTTCTTTAAGAACGGAAATGGTGTGTTCAAGTTCCTTCAATTCGGCAGTAAAGTCCTTCTGTTGTACCTGCCACTCTGTTTCCCGCTTTTCCAGGTTGCTTCGGAGTTCCGATATCGTTGCATTCAGTCTCTCAATGGTTTCCATAATCTCAAGATCGTGGTCTTCCAGTTTCCCCCGGTTTTTTTTCAGGTTATCGATCTCCTGCTGAAGGCCGGTTAATTCCTTGGGGCTGGTTGTTTTTCCGCTGTATAGTTCTCCTTCGAATTTGGAGAGTTTAGCCGAGAGGTCTTCTATCTCCCATTCGACCGTGTGCTGGGAGTGGGTTGCATCTTCAAGTTGCCCGGTTGCAGTTCCCAGCTTTACCCGGATATCCAGCACGGCTTTACTTTCACCAAGTTGCGAGGTTATACGGGCATAAGCCTGTTCATTCGAGGCGAGTTCCTGGTCGACTTCCTGCAGATTAAAAAGCTGTCTTGATATGTTCATTTTGATTGAGATTATTGTATAACGGTTAAAAATTATTATCAAACAGGAGAGAAAACAGGGACCGGCGACATGAATATATCGCCTGAATCAGAACATATGTGCTATTATCGCAATACCAGAGACACGCATCAGGCACTATCGATAAAGGATGGCAGGGACCGATGAAAAAGGAAGAATCGGAAAAGGAAGTTACGAGAAAGAAAAGGGGAGCTCCGAAGGGTAACCAGAACGCGAGGAAGCACGGATTTTATTCAAAGGTCCTGGATGAAAAAGAACAAGCCGCCTATGATAAGGCTATCTCCGTGGAAGGTATCGACGAGGAGATTGCACTGCTGAGGGTTAAGATGATATCGCTGCTGGAACGCGATCCGGAGAATATAAGACTAATTTCCCAAGCCACTAATACACTCATCAGGCTGATGCTTATTAAAAGCGACGTAGACAGAAAAGACCCTAAGTCCATGAAAACAGCCATATATACCGTTCTCAGGGACGTGGCACTGCCACTGGGCATTAAAATAGGTTCCAGATTTCTGTAACAAGTATGAAAGAATCAAATCAACCACACGTACAGCTGTTACGCCCATACCAGAGAGAAGCGGCTGCTGCCATTGTAGACAGCGTACAATCCGGGGAAGGGCTTACTTTTTGCGTGGAGATCGCCCGGCAGGGCGGTAAGAACGAGCTTTCAGCACAGGTCGAGCTTCTTCTCCTGACGCTTTCCATTTCTGGATCGCATACGCTCGTGAAGTGTTCACCCACTTTTCAGCCACAGGCGATCATTTCCATGGAAAGGTTGAAAGAAAGGTTGAATGACGCGGGGCACGGCTGGACATCGGAAAAAGGCTATATCATCAGGCTTAAATATGCACGTGCCCTGTTCCTTTCCGCTGACAGGTCGGCCAATGTAGTGGGGCATACGGCTGATCTACTCCTGGAGGTGGATGAAGCCCAGGACGTGAGTATCGAGAAATATACCAAAGAGTTCAAACCGATGGGCGCCACCACCAATACCACGACCGTTCTCTACGGTACTACCTGGGATGATACTACATTACTTGAAAAAACAAAACAGGCTGCCTACGAACTTGAAAAAAAGGATGGTATCAAGCGGTGTTTCCGCTACGACTGGCAGGAAGTAGCAAAGTACAACCCGGACTATTTGACTTATGTCGAGGGCGAAAAGGCACGTCTTGGCGAAGATCACCCATTGTTCCTGACACAATATCGACTGCTGCCGGTTCGTGTCGGAGGAGGCTTCCTGTCTGCCCAGCAGAGAGCGCAACTCCAAGGCGAACATTCGAGGAGACACATACCTGAAAAGGGGAAGATATATATTGCCGGAATCGATCTTGCCGGCGAAGCGGAAGAAGGAGACGAGGAGAGACTGTCGGCGAGAAATCCGCGTCAGGATTCCACGGTGCTTACTATTGGCGAACTGGATTTTTCGTACTGCAATGATTTTCAAAAACAACCCGTTGTGAGAATAAGGGAACACTATTACTGGACAGGTAAAAAGCACAGCGACCTGTACGTTCAGTTAATTGACATAATCAAAAATGTATGGAAATGCCGGAGAGTGGTGGTTGATTCCACGGGAGTCGGGCAGCCCGTGTACTCGTTTCTACGAAAGACTCTCGGGTCCAGGATCGCCCGTTTTACCTTTACTGCCGGATCGAAGTCCGAACTCGGTTACAGCCTGCTTGCAGTCATAAACTCCGGCGGACTGAAAATGTATGCCGGTGACAGTTCCGAAGAATACAGGCGCTTCTGGACGGAAATGGGGAAAGCCAGGAGCCGTTACCGTGCTAATCAGACGATGAACTTTTATGTCGAACCGTCGCAAGGTCACGATGATTTCCTGATGAGCCTGGCATTACTAGTAAAAGCTGCCGAAGGATATGCTCCCAGGGAGGCGAAGGGAAGGAGTGATTGACACTCACCGGCCCGTAGCGATAATATTAGTCTGCTTGAATCTTAATACAAGGAGTGCTTGTTATGGCAGACACGAAGAAGGTAGCGGTTGTCGGCTGGGGTACCATAGGTACAGGCGTGGTCGAATTACTGTATAAAAAGGGAATACCCGGTCTCAAACTGGTAAAAGTATGCGATATCGACCTGGAGACAGACAGGGGAATTACTCTGCCTTCCGGAATGCTGACAAATAACTGGCACGAAATTACCGATGATCCCGCAATAGACATAGTTGTCGAACTGATTGGAGGAATCGAGCCGGCTAAGACTATTCAGATGGAAGCCCTGAGCAAGGGTAAAGATGTGGCAACCGCCAACAAGAAACTTCTGGCAAAAGAAGGCGAGGCCATATTCAGGCATGTCCTTGACCTTGACCGGAAAATCGGTATCAGGGCAAGTTTTGTCGGCGCCCATTCTTTTATTCACGAACTGGGACTGGTCGGTTCGGAATCCAAGCAATATAAAAGAATCTATGCCATTCTGAACGGGACCTGTAATTATATTCTTTCGAAAATGACGGGAGAGGGGAAAGGCTTTGATGAAGCACTGAAAGGGGCGCAGTCCGAAGGTTTCGCTGAAGCCGATCCGACCGATGATATCGAGGGTTATGATACGGAGAACAAGATCCGCATTCTGCTCGGGTTGATTACGAACTCGTACCGGTATGCCGGAGACTTTCCGGTCGAAGGGATCAAGAACATCGACGTGCAGGATATCCTGTATGCCGATGAACTCGGGTATTCTGTGAAACTTATCGGAGTTATTGAACATTCCGGCAATGCGTATGATGTTGCCGTGCATCCTGCGCTGGTACCCACAATGTCTTTACTGGGTTCGCTCCAGGGAGCCTATAACGGGACTGAATTCGAAGACGAGTACGGGGTAGTGTCCGGACTGGTTAATCCGGGAGCCGGGAAATACCCCACTGCGGATACGGTAATAAAAGACCTGATGGATATAGCGCAGGGACGACCTCTCCCGATACCGTCTACCTCGGGCGAGTATGAATTAGGTTTGCCGGGAGATGTTCATCGCAGGTATTACCTGAGGTTCAGTGTCGCCGACCAGCCGGGCGTACTGGCGCAGATCACCAATATATTCTGGAAGTACAACATCAACATAGCGGCGGTAATCCAGAAAGAAGAATCCCAGAAGGATTACGTGCCGGTAGTAATGACAACGTACCTGGCAAGGGAAGGAGACGTCCAGGCGGCAATTAAGGAAGTGGACGTGCTTGATGCTGTTAAGGCTGAAACACGTATACTTCGTATACTGGATGCCAGTACCTAGTAATATGCTGTCTTTCTGCCCAGCCAGAAAGTGAAAACAGCCAGGAGAAGAGCGGCACCGATTATAATGATATAGATTACGGCCTGCGGCATGTTCATACCGAAACCTACATAGAAAGTAGAAGGATCTGACCACTCTCCTTCATTGAAAGCCTTATCGACCGCTCTCACTCTCCAGTAGTATGGATCTTCCGGAGTGACGGCGTTTAATTTGTTCTGGGGCGGGATCATGAATTCAGAGACTTCAATACCCTCTTCTTCAAGTACAATGTATGGTTCTCCGGAATTACCGGTATAAATCTGCAATGTGTAGGTTACACCACTGTCATCAGTCACGTCTTCCCAGTCGAAAAACGCTTCTGCGTCGGCCTTGGTACCGGTTTCGGGAAGAAGAAGCCGGGTTTTCGCTGGAGGTGTATTTTCCATGACGAAGCTATACCTGATCACATTGGTACCGTCGGTTGCTTCGATTATATGGGGACCGCTGCTGCTGGACGGGGCATAGAAGGGAATATTGAATGTCCCGTTGCTTTCCACGGTCCCGGTGGCTACCTGGGTCCCGCTAAACGTGACAGTGACCGTTCTGCCGGCAATGAAACCCTGACCGGCAATGCCTATTCCTGCACCTGCATAGCCGGGAAAAGACTCATTAGTAACCGGGTCTATGAGACCACTTGTATTAACCTCGAATACTACGGTCTTGGTAGTATGTCCGTCAGATACATCCACCTCCCAGTTCCCGACAGCACTCCATGGGACGTTAAATAACGTGCTGAAATTACCTTCATTATTCGATTTAACCGATATATCACTACTACCCTGGTCTTCGAATCTGATGGTGATCGTTTTATTGGGTACAAATCCGACGCCGGATATCATAACTTCCCAGCCCGGACTGCCAGTGGAGGGTTCAAGCGTAACACTGGCGTCCAGGATATCATAGGAGAGCTGGGCTGAATTACCCGAGGTATCACCCGCGCTGACTATATATGTGCCTTCAGTGAAAGTACCTGCTGGTAAGCTTTTCACAAAGCTTCCATTCCCATCCGTAGTTCCTGAATAAACAGACTGATTGTTAAAGGTAACATTGATATTGGCGCCGGGAGCGAATCCGTTGCCGCTGACGGTTATCGCGCTGCTGGCGGCACCCGGTAAGGGCTGAATGTTCAGGGTCGGTTCAACCGTAAAGGTCCGTCCGGCCTGGTGCGAAGATGTCTTTCCGATAACAGTTACGGCATGGACTCCGGCGGCGCTGGGGGGAACCAGTATCCTGGTATTTTGAAAAGAGCCACTGCCATCTGTTGATGTGTCGCCCTGGAAAACCGGTATGGCCTCATCGTCATATTTTACGATAATTTCTTCACCGGCGCCGAATTCCTGCCCTGATATCGAAAGCTCCGTCCCCGGAGAACCCCGAGTGGGAGTGATGGTAATTTCTCCTGCCAGTACATCGAAGGCTGCTATCTGTAGAATGTTCAGTGTGTTCGTTGATGGCGGGATATGGTATGTTAAATAAACGTAATATGTTCCCTGAATTACTTCTTCGATTGACCCGCCGCCGAGTACCTGAGGGACATTAAACGATGTGCTGAAAGTCCCGTTTGCATTAAGCGGTTGAACCTTTACAATTTCATACACGCCGACGGAATAATTCACCACCGTTCCGGGATATTTACCGAAAATAATATTGACCGAACGGTCGGCAGGGGTACCGGGATCGAACCCGCTTCCGCTTATATTGACTTGCTGACCAATGGAACCGATACTTACATCAAGGTTAATTGTTTCACCGGCGGCATTTGCCGGTGCCGGTGAAACGATGACAGCTACAGTGAAAATGATAGCTGATAAATAACCGAAATATTTCTTAAGGTGTTTCATGCACCTGCCTGTGATACTTACCTCCATCACCTTTCAATTCAATCTTACTCATAATAATATAGCTACCGAAATCAACATGTCAATATGAAAAAAGGATTGTTCTGTCTGGTTTTTAGTATCGTTTGTCCTCACCTCCTGTATCACCCTGGCTTTTCAAATTCTAAATTCTGATTCCTGAACTTATGAATATCTAATCTCTAGTAACTAAGCTCTAAACAATATCAAATTTTAAAACATTTGTATTTTGTTATTCGGATATGTTTAGGATTTAGAGTTTAGAAATTAGTGCTTCAAGGTACAGATACAGTGGATTCGTGATGACACTATTATTGACACTTTACACTGAAACGTGTATTATCCAGGTATGGCGAAGGGATATAATGCCGGACGAAAGAAATGGGACAGCACTGATGTAAGGGCCTTGAGGAAGCATATGGGCCTTACCCAGCAGGAGATGGCTGACAGGCTGGGTACACGACAGCAGACGATAAGCGAGTGGGAACTCGGCATGTACCGGCCAAGAGGAGCATCGTCGACACTGCTGTCCATCATCGCCGACCAGTCAGGATTCAGGTACGACGCCGGGCTTTCCGATAAAAACACTCAGTGATTCACCCTTTCCTCTTGTTCAAGTATGGTCGGAGTTTATATGAAATACACGGTAACGTGTATAATAGCTCGATGGAGAGATTAATAACATTCAAATATTCGGAAAAAGACCGGATATCCGGGGAGCGGTAACGGGTAATGGTTTTGAGTAAAGCGGATAGTAGTATTACCGAGAAAAAGTTTAGAGAAATCTGGCAGTATCCCGAGATCGCAGGGCAAACGCTCACCGCTGAAAACGGGACGAAAGTGAAAATTGTCTATCCGGGCAGACCTAATGATGGTCAGGGAGCGGATTTCAGGGATGCCGTAATTATGACCGGTCGGGAACTGCAGACCGGCGATGTAGAATTTCACCTCAGGTCCGGTGACTGGCGGGGGCACCATCACCACCTTGATCCTGTGTATAACCGAGTTATTCTGCATATCGTGAAACATCATAATTCCGGAAAAGGGACCATTTTACAGAACGGTAAAGAGATTCCAATTGTGGTGATCGACAATAGTCCCGGCGTTTTCACGTTCAGAAACGGAAGGCCTTCGAATGATCGAAGCAGAGCCGGTATGAACTGCCTGAATGTCGCCGGATATGCAGGCGATAAGTATATTATTAAATATCTTGACAGGGCCGGGAAAAACAGGTTCATTCAAAAAGCGGAGAGGTTTTCATCCGAAATATCCGGTGTTACTCCGGGTGAATCTCTCTACCGCGGGATAATGGAAGCACTGGGATACTCCGGAAATAAAGATGCATTTAGAGAGCTTGCCTGGAGAGCGCCGCTGGACCTGCTTGAAATGAAAAGAGATAGCGGGATGCGGGACGACACTTATCTTTTCAACCTGCAGTTGATCCTCTTCAGCAGAGCCGGTTTTTTAGCAGCGGAAAACATGGAGAGGTTGTGTTCTGCCGGCCTGGACAGAGAACTGGTAAAACGAATGATCGGTGCGGTCAAGGTAACAGACAGGTACGATACCATGTCGCCCGGAAGCTGGCGGTTGTTCAGGATAAGGCCGTGCAACTCTCCTTTTCGAAGACTGGCCGCCATGAGTTATCTCCTGCTGAAGTACCGGAGAAAGGGACTGCTGAAAGGTATACTGGACCTGGTAGATTCGGTTTCGGATGCAGCAAAACCCCGTGACATGGAAAAAGGACTGGTTGTATCTACAGACAGCATATCTTACCTGGGTAAAAATCGCGCCGCCGAAATAATCGTGAATGTACTGCTGCCTTTTGCCTTTGCGTATGGTGAGTATAACGACGAACCGGAGTTATCTGAAAAAGCACTGGCACTGTATACAGACTATCCCGGGCTGGAAATGAATTCGCTTATCAGACATATGACCGGGCAGCTCGGTTTTGATAAAAGCGCTGTAAACAGGGCGATACGGCAGCAGGGCCTGATACACATCTACAAAAACCTGTGTACCAGGGGCAGGTGCTATGAATGTGAATTAAGCAAGTTTAAGACCGGGCGAGACGTCCAGAGAAAGTCCGTCAATCTTCCCGGCTTTAAACCGGAAGAAACCGCAGGCAGCGATCATGGCGGCGTTATCGGTGCATAATCCGATCTCCGGAATAAGGACGGGAAGTATCGATTGTCTCACCAGCCGTTCCCGCAGAGGCCTGTTGGCGGCGACACCTCCAGCGAGAATTATCTGTTTTACCCCGTGTTCTTCTGCAGCATCGATCGTCTTGGTAACAAGCACTTCGGCTATAGCTTCCTGGAAACTGGCTGCCGCATCCATTTTATTTTCTATCAGGTTGTTTTCCTCCAGGCGGAGCAACGCTGTCTTGATCCCGCTGAAACTGAAGTCACTGGTGCCCCTGATCCAGGAACGCGGAAGGTCGATGGAAGGAGTCCCTGATTCCGAGGCTTTCTGGATTGCCGGTCCTCCCGGGTATCCAAGACCGAGTATCCGGGCGGCTTTATCGAAAGCTTCACCAGCGGCATCGTCACGGGTACGCCCGATTAATTCGTAGCTGCCATGATCCTTCATCAATACCAGGTCGCTGTGTCCCCCCGATACTATCAGGGCCAGCAATGGAAATTCCGGAGAGGTGCTGTTTTGAGAAATCCAGTTGGCGTAGATATGTCCTTCCAGGTGGTTGACTCCGGTAAGGGGAATATTCCTCGCCATCGATATCGCTTTAGCCGTGTTCACGCCGATGAGCAGCGAACCGGCAAGACCGGGACCGGCAGTTACTGCAATCCCGTCGATATCACTCCAACCGGTCCCGGCTTCGGTCATCGCCTGTTCTATGACAGGAATTATCGCCAGTATGTGCTGTCGCGAGGCTACTTCAGGGACAATGCCACCATAACGGGCGTGTATTTCCACCTGCGAGGAAACCTCGTTTGAAAGGATTCTTGTACCGTCTTCAACTACTGCAGCAGCAGTCTCGTCGCAGGACGTTTCTATTCCGAGGACTTTCATACACTCGAATTATAACACAAATGGTTTTGAACCAGGCTGATAGAGGCTGATCTCATTGCATACTTTACCGTATACCCGGAAAGATGCTTGACGCGCCTATACATTAAGGGTAGTATGGTGTGGATATTTTGTTGAAGCAAAGCGAGGAGGTACTATGCAGCAGGATTCCTTTGATTTTCTCAAGAAACTCGTCGATACTCCGGGACCTTCCGGTTACGAGCAACAGGTCCAGCGGGTGTTCCGTGAACGCGTTACCGCTTATGCATCGGATGTCAGAACAGATGTCATGGGCAATGTATTTGCCACGGTTAATCCGGGCGGATCACCGAAAATAATGCTTGCCGGCCATGCCGACGAGATAGGGTTCCAGGTGCGGTACATCAGCGAAGAGGGGATGCTTTATTTCGGGGCTATCGGGGGTCACGATGCCGTCGTTACCGTAGGACAGCGTGTTACCGTTCATACTTCCGGCGGCCCGATCCCGGGGGTACTCGGTCGTACTGCCATACATCTGCTCGATGCCGACGACAGGAAAAAGACGCCGAAACTGGATGATCTCTGGATAGACATCGGCGCTAAAGACAGGGAAGATGCCGAGTCGGTGGTTGCTATCGGCGACTGTGTGACCTATGCCCACGAACTGCAGCGCCTGCGGGGGAACCTGTGTGTCGCACGAAGCTTCGACGACAAGATGGGGGTCTTTATCGTGGCGGAGGCGTTAAGGTTGCTGGCGGAGAGGTCTATCAACCCCGCAGTTTTCGGGGTTTCCACGGTCCAGGAAGAGCTTGGTCTCCGTGGCGCCCGTACCAGTGCCTTCGGTATCGACCCGCAAATAGGGATAGCGACCGATGTGGGGCACGCCACCGATTACCCGACCGGCGACAAGAAGAAAGTAGGCGATATCAAGCTGGGACGCGGTCCGAAGATTACCCGCGGAGCAAACATCAACCCGGTTGTTTACAATATGCTGGTAGAGACAGCGAAAGAGATCGAAATCCCATACCAGGTCGTGGCAGCCCCGGGAGGAACGGGTACCGACGCCAATGTGATGCAGCTCAACCGTGCCGGTGTTGCGACCGGGCTTATCTCGGTACCGCTGCGGTATATGCATACGCCGAACGAGATTATGGACCTGGATGATATCGAGAATGCGGCTAAATTGATGGCTGGCTTCTGCGAACGGGTGACAGAGGAGATCGACTGGACGCCGGTTTAGTTCCAGATAATTCTCTGATTGTTGTTCCAGCTTGGTTTATAACTCCGACAGGTCGATTATTTGATAATCGACTCGGTCGTGTGTAATCTCAAGTATCGCAAGTGTCCCCGGACCTTTTTTATAGTTGAGGAATGTAGGGCTTCCGGGACTTATCATCAGTATGCCATCCATGGTTTCTGCGTGAGTCCTGTGTTCATGACCGAAGACAATGACGTCCGGTCTGGTAATTTTACTCCATTTCTGCATCGCATAATTCTCCCAGCTTTGAGGCTGGGATGCCATGGTATAGGAGCTGAAAGGATTTTCATGGACCAGCCATACAGTTCTTCCTTCGACTTGAAGAGTGTGTTTTTCTTTTACTCTTTTATCCCGTATCGTATCGGGGTAATCATCGTCTCCCTCGGCCGCTAAGACCGGGGCGAGTTTCTCAAGTTCATCGAGGACTGATTTATTATAGATATCGCCGGCGTGGAGGATAAGGTCAACTGAAGTAAATACCCTGAATACTTCTTCAGGCAGCTGCTCAGCTGCCTGGGGAATGTGCGTGTCTGATATCAGTCCTATTCGCATACGGTCTACGGTGTCCTGTTATAGCGGGTTACGCCTTCAAAATATCCTTCCTTCTTAATGCTCTCTCCAGCGACGGCTGCATCTTCATCTCGCGGAATTCCTTGATGGCAAAATCAAGGTGCTCTATGGCTTCGGCTTTTTTATCAAGGTTTTCGGTCTTAATCAGGGCGAAGGCGACGTCTCTGTCCAGTACAGAATCATGGACGAGGTAGGCTTTTTTCTTGCCGCCTTCACCGAGTTTTTTAATAACCTGGTAGCGGTCATCGATGAAAGAGGTTGGTTCGGTTGGCGTTGTTTTCGGCGATTCGGATGGAGCAGTTACTTTTGTTTGAGGTGCTGCAGTTGATTCAGTAAGGGAATGACCGCATTTATTGCAAAAGGCACTGTCGGGAAGATTGGTGTGCCCACACTGAGGACATACGATTTCACTATTGAGTGGTTCTCCGCACTTCCTGCAGAATTCCGAACCTTCGGGATTATCAGCGTGACAATGTGGGCATTTCAACTCATTCACACCTATACGAGATGAGTGTGTATAGTCTATCGTTACCTTCTGTATATGTCAAGGTAAAACATTGGCTGTTATTACAGGGCTTAACAGACCATGAGACCGGTTCACTATGAAATTTTGGTCTATCTCATAATGCTGTATATGTTGTTTACGTTTCCCGCGGGGTCATTACGATAAACACTATTATACCGAGGCCAAGGACGGCGAACATTCCGTAGGTTAAAAGGCCCTCGATCCAGGCTAATGAAGATACCTGGTAATTTATCCAGGTGAGGACAACTCCCGCGCAGCCGCCGACGAATAATATTATCCCGACTATCGTACTGATGATTATCACCGCCAACCTCCTCAGAGTTAGTTTTGCGAAGTGTTCAAGACTGTATTCTAGATGACATGCTGTTCTCTTGTCCAGTAAACAGGATGTTCTTCTAGCTGACCAGTGCCTGGTTGTGCAGAAAAGTGAGATAATCGAGCCGTTCGTGGTGAGCTTGTCGAATCACGACGGCAAACTTCGATTAG
>CAZBQL010000060.1:0-19608 GCA_964493985.1 uncultured Dehalococcoidales bacterium | reverse complement strand
AGGAGAGAGCTAACTCCACTTATTAACTCTCTCCTGAAAATGAGCATTACTATGTGAGATTAAGGATTACTGTGCCCCCTGGACCAGAGTATCGACGACAGATGGGTCGGCAAGAGTACTCGTATCACCCAGGTTGCCTGTGTCACCGGCGGCAATCTTTGTCAGAATACGTCTCATGATCTTTCCGCTCCTGGTCTTCGGTAATCCGTCAGCGAACTGGATTTTATCCGGTGAAGCAATAGGTCCGATCTCTGTCCGAACATGCTGTACCAGTTCTTTCTTAAGTTCATCAGTCCCTTCGACACCGGCGTTTAACGTTACGAAGGCATAAATTCCCTGCCCCTTTATGGCGTGAGGCATGCCAACGACAGCAGCTTCAGCTACGAGGTCATGAGATACAAAGGCACTTTCCAGTTCGGCTGTCCCCAGACGATGTCCGGATACTTTGATAACGTCATCGATACGTCCCATCAGCCAGTAGTATCCATCTTCATCTATCCTGGCTCCGTCACCTGTCGTATAGACACCCGGGTAATGAACAAAATAGGTATTCTTGAATCTCTCCGGATCACCATATACAGTTCTCATCAGTCCGGGCCATGGTTTCTTAATAACAAGGTATCCGCCTTCATTTACATCTGCTTCGGTACCATCTTCTCTAAAAATCGCAGGTTTAATGCCAGGGAAAGGAACAGTTGCAGAACCTGGTTTGATCGGGGTTGCGCCCGGTAATGGTGTAATTAGAATACCGCCGGTTTCTGTCTGCCACCAGGTATCGACTATCGGGCAGCGACCTTTACCGATTACTTCGTAGTACCACATCCATGCCTCAGGATTAATGGGCTCACCGACCGAACCGAGTATCTTCAGCGAATTCATGTCATGTTTATTCGGCCAATCATCACCTTCCCTCATCATTGAACGAAGAGCCGTTGGAGCGGTATAGAATATATTGACCTGGTACTTCTCGACGATTTCCCAGAACCTGTCCGGCTTTGGATAATTAGGAACTCCCTCGAACATAAGGCTGGTAGCGCCCTGGGCCAGAGGACCGTATACGATGTAACTGTGCCCGGTTATCCATCCAATGTCAGCCGTGCACCAGTACGTATCTTCTTCTTTATAATCGAATATCCACTTGAACGTCTGCATAGTATACAGAAGATACCCTGCTTGAGTATGAAGTACTCCCTTGGGCTTGCCGGTGCTGCCGCTGGTGTAAAGAATGAATAAAGGGTCTTCGGAATCCAACTGTTCCGGCTCGCATACAGCTTTTATATCCTCGGCTGCCATCTCTTCATGCCACCAGTATTCGTAACCTTCTCTGAGTTCAATATCGAGGTCCGCTCGTTTGACTACTATTACCTTCTTAACTGCTGGACACTGCTGTAACGCTGCGTCCGCGTTATCCTTACTCCTGATTACGCGTCCGGCCCGATAATATCCATCCACACAGATAAGCAGGCTTGCTCCACAGTCTTGAATTCTATCCCTGAGTGCGTCGGCACTGAAACCGCCGAACACTATGCTATGGACAGCGCCGATGCGAGCGCAGGCAAGCATAGCGATAGGAAGTTCAAGTATCATCGGAAGATATATTGATACCCTGTCCCCCTTTTTAACACCATGCTTCTTCAGTACATTAGAGAACTTAACGACTTCGTGGTATAGCTCCTGGTACGTGAGTGTCCTGGTTTCACCTCCATCACCTTCCCATATGAGAGCAGCCTTATTTTTCCGCCAGGTCTTAACATGCCGGTCGAGACAGTTATAGCTGACATTCAATTTACCACCGACAAACCACTGGTGTTTTGCGTTGGCAAAGTCCTCCACCAATACCTTATCCCATTTCTTGTACCAGTCTATCTGTTCCGCCAGTTCACCCCAGAATGTCTCAGGATCTTCTATCGATCTCTTGTATATTTCCTTATATTCGTCCAAACTCTTAATATAAGCCTGTTTACTCAATTCTTCAGGAGGATTAAAAATTCTCTCTTCATCCATCATTGAGGTTATCTTATCGTCCTGTGTCATTCAAAATAATCTCCTCTACTTAGTATTTATAACCCGTTGATAACTTCACTCCGTACGTGTTGCGCAGTATCCTGTGTTTATAATACTCTATATTCGTACCTCCTCAACCCGTTATCATACTGATTTTACGTGCAGTAATTACCACTCTGAAATAAGTATTATTCCATATATTAATTTTATTATGAAGTACCGGTTCAGGTAAATATACTCAGGTAAATTTACTCAAGATAATCTGTTCCCCTGATGTTTAATCCTTGAATGAGTTTTTCTACTCTGGTATGCTAATACTTGGAAATTCAATGAGTGATATCAATATACTTTTAGCTGAAGACCACGTTATAACACGTGAGGGTATACGTAAACTACTCGAAGAAGAGGAAGGATTAACCGTTGTCGGTGAGACAGGTAATGGTAGGGATGCTGTCAGACTAGCTGATGAGTTAAAACCTGATCTGATTATAATGGATATAAATATGCCGATACTGAATGGCATAGAAGCTACAAAGCAGATAAAAGCAGCTAATCCTGGAATAGCCATTCTTATACTCAGTGCGTATAATGATGACGAGTACGTATTCGCTCTCCTTAAAGCCGGGGCTGCCGGTTATTTATTAAAAAACGTCAGCGGAGATGAACTGACGAGTGCTATCAGGGCAGTTTGTAAAGGTGAACCGGTCCTTGATCCTACCATTGCCCGGAAGGTAATCAATTATTTTACTACACCGGGAGAATTACAGATTACGGAGAAACCTTCCAAGCAGCTTAGCGGCCGTGAAACTGCTATTATCAAACTGGCCGCAACTGGCATGACGAACAAAGACATCGCCAACAAACTCCACCTCAGTAACCGTACCATCGAAGGTCATATGCGGACAATATTTAATAAACTGGGTGTTGGCTCGCGAACGGAAGCTGTCCTGTACGGTCTTCAAAAAGGGTGGTTCACCCTGGAGGAACTACTTTAATATACGACAGGTGATTTATGACCCAGACATTAACGGATCCTCGTATGCTTGCACGGATTATCGATGGCTCATCGATTCCTTCATTCGTGATTAACCGGGAACGCAAAGTAATCTACTGGAATACAGCTATTGAACTGCTCTCCGGGATAAAACGCGAAGAAATAATCGGTACCAGCGAACAGTGGAGAGCTTTTTATAAAGAAAAACGCCCCACCATGGCCGATCTGATTGTCGATGAAGCAACTGCAAAAACAATAGAATCATACTATCCTGACAGCTATGAGCAATCTCGACTCATAGAAGGGGCCTATGAAGCCGAAAGTTTCTTCCATGATATGGGAAAGCATGGTCGATGGCTGCATTTTACCGCAAGTCCGATCAAAGATGATTCCGGCAGCATCATCGGAGCCATAGAAACCCTCGAAGATATCACTGAACGCCATGTAGTTGAAGATGCTCTTATGGAGTCCGAACAAAGCTACAGGGCTCTTTTTGAGAGTGCCTATGATGCTATATGGGTCCACGATATGGATGGTACCATCCTTACTGCCAATGATGCTCTATCGGTTTTATGCGGCTATCCTCTCGATGAACTGGTTGGAATGAACGTTAAGCAGTTTATAGGAAATGAAAGTGATATTAAATTAGCAAGAAAAGTTAAGAAAAAATTACTTAGCGGTGGTAGAATCGATGCCCCCTATGAAATGAACCTTGTCAGAAAAGATGGTACGAAGCTGATTACAATCATCACTACCAACCTGGTTAATGTTGAAAACGATCTGAAAGCTTTTCAGAATACAGCCAGGGATATTACTAACGAAAAAAGAATGGAAGAGAACCTTCGTTATTATTTACAACAGATAACGCGTGCCCAGGAAGAAGAAAGAAAACGTATCGCCCGTGAACTGCATGACGATACAGCTCAACTGCTTCTTTCCCTGTCAAGGCAGCTCGATAACTTTATAAGGAATGAAGAGAACTACTCCCGTGAGCAGATATCTTTCTTAAAAGATATACAGGGACAGGTGAATAAAGGTGTCCAGTCAGTACACCGTTATGCTCAAGACCTCAGGCCTTCACTTATCGATGATCTTGGATTAATGGCGGCCCTTAGATCACTGGTGAAAAGCACCCGGGAATACACTGAAATCGAAATAAACCTGAAAGTAAAAGGAAAGGAAAGGCGTCTCCATTCCGAAGTCGAAATGCTGCTTTACCGGGTTATCCAGGAAGCGTTAAATAATGTTTGGAAGCATTCACAGGCAACCGAATCACATATCGATATCCGTTTTACAGAGAAGCAGGTTGACGTCAACATAAGCGACAATGGTATTGGTTTCGAATTATCCGACACAATAAATGACCTGACACAGACCGGTAAACTGGGACTTATCGGTATGCAGGAGCGTGCCAGGCTCCTGGGAGCATCTCTAAGTTTCGACTCATCTCCCGGGAAAGGCACTTGTGTACATATTAGCCTTCCATATTAATATTCATTTCGATGAAAAGAAAGAGGCCGGAGAAAACCGGTTGAAAAATAGGGCTGTGTTATATCTGGAAACTAAAATACCTTGCCCTTGAGCGGGCAAGGTATTTTAGTATGGAGCGTAGGATAATTAAACCGGAGAGAATACCCTACTGGGGTATAGTCTACCACTGAAATGGAAGGCTGTCAACACCACGCATTGCACCATAATAAAAGTTACCGAAAGTGATATGGTTGCATCAAAAAAAGTGTTACTGAAGGAGGTAGAGGTGACACGGAGCAGCATACTGGAATATGTGGAAGCGATGTGGCTCCGATATGTGAGAGCGAACAAGAGTGAAAAAGGTAAAATGCCGAATGAGATCATCTACCATTGATCGGCTGTTGAAGTCAATCCGGAAGAAGAATAGTCGAAGAGGGTTTGCTACTACAAAACCGGGAAATCTGTTGAAAAACTCGATACCGATGCGGACTTTTGCAGACTGGAATGAGAACAGACCTGGCTTCACGGAGATCGACCTGGTGGCTCACTGTGGGGATAGTGTTGAAGGGTATTATCTCAATACCCTGTGTGCAATAAATGTGGCTGTTTTGCCCGGACAAGTGTCCGCTTTGGATCGTAACAGTGTCCGCTTTCGCCGGAATCGGCATATGACAGTATGCTATATGCATCCAGTACTTGCTTCGCGTATTTCTCTTCAACCACGTCCCACGGTATCATCCTGGACAATACAGAGATACGGAATAAATATCTAATACCCAACTATATAAATTTGGGAAAAAACTGACATCATTCAGTCTTAAAAGAACTGCAGCACAAATAACCGGCCAGAGCGCTTACTACTAAAGAAAGGTAATCAGCTGACTGTAAATATGTTATACTCCCAAGCTCAATCCAATGTTGTACCCAAAATAAGGTGTAATAATTTATCAAAGAAACCAATAATAAAACTATACTTAAGATGAAACGTTTTTTGGTTAAATGCAGTCTTTTTTTCATTGCGGCCTTCAAATTGAAGCATGCCGCAAATAAGACTCCAAACGACAGTAATCTTATCGCTATATAATCGAATGCGAAGCGATTAAAATAACTCATTGTTTCAATCATTATCCTATCACCCGTACTCGTTCCATGATATCCAGCTCGTATAATTACAATTAATGAAAGGGCTATAAGAATAAACAAGACTTTAATCAACAAATAAATATTAAATTTTTTTATCATAATATACACATATTCCTCTAAATAAATTGATAATTCAAATTCGGTAATAAACATCTCCTGTGTTTTTTATTCTATCACATATGATTAATAATTACAATTGAAAGTCTCTACAAATTATATGAAATCTTACAAATATGATTAAAAAGGTAGTCTTTTTAGTGTTGCCATTGTATAATAATGCAAAGCTTATATTCTATGATGGGAGAGCTTATGACAAACGAAGAAGATACACCGGTATCAAGAGAAATAATAATTAAGCGTTTGAAGAGGGTGGAAGGCCAGGTACGCGGTCTTCAGAAAATGGTGGCGGAAGAAAGAGACTGCGAAAGTATTATCACGCAACTGGCAGCCGTCCGTTCGGCTATAGACAGCGCAGGAGCTTTGGTGCTGAGTAACTTTATGACCCTCTGCTTTAACAAAACACAGGATCAAAAACCGGATAAAGAACCGTTAAATACCCTTGCAAGGGTAATCGCTATTTGGGGTCGCGTTAAAATCGGCGATAGTAAGTAGATAAACCGGAACTATCATTTACTCGTCGGGATGATTGATTCTGGACCTATTTACCTGACTCGGCCTTTAGCTTGCTTTTTCTCTTGAAGATAAACCAGAATGGCACAGCAGCTACTACGGCACCGGCAATTACACCGCTCACCCATTTAACCCATGTACTGTTGGTAGCAACTCTTGGTTCCTCAGGTAGTCCCTGTTTGGAGGGAGTGTCCGTGAGAACGTACATCACATGCAACCCTCCGGATTCTGTTTCCCCATACAGATTTGCACCCGGATACCCGGAATCTTTAAGTTCGATTACTCTTTGTTTGGCTTCTTCGAGTAAGGAATCACGTGTACCGAATTGAATACTGCCGGTAGGACAGGCATCCGCGCACGCTGGTATTTCACCGTTTTCTATCCTCTCGGTGCAGAAGGTACATTTCCGGGCTGTGCCGGTATATTCATCCTTATGCGGAATACCAAAAGGACATGCCTGAACACAATAACCGCAGCCGATACACCATTCCTGGTCGATCACCACCGCAGCCCCGTTGTGCGAGATAGCGCCGGAAGGGCAGACAAGTTCGCAGGATGCTTCTTTACAGTGCATGCAGGCATGCTTTCTTGATCCCCAGACACCATCTTTATTCTGGAATGTATAGAGTGTCGACCAGGTCTCTTCCTCTAATTCGGGAGGGTCTTCTATTTTGGGTTCTATTGTCTCGGGAAGGTTGTTGTAATTCTTACAGGCGGCATAACACCACCAGCAACCGATACATTTGGACACATCGATAAGCATAGCTATATCGGAAAGATTTTCAGGAGAATCATCTACAGCCAGAGTATTTAGCTTTGGTGGTCGAAACAAAGCAAGACCTGCAGTAGCTCCTGCAGCTTTCAACAGGTCTCTTCTGCTAAGTTTCATCTCTGCTCCTCTTCCCAATTGATATTAATATAAAATTTCCTAAGGAAATGATGTGTCATAGACAATTACATCCTTATTGGCTTCCAGTTCATCAGGTCTGACATCATCCTCCGAGAGGAAGATTTCAGGATTGTTGTGACAGGCTTCACAGCTTTCATTTTGTGGCGTATGAAGCTGGATATTATGCGGTGTTGCGTATTTCCAGGTCGGTAACGCATTGAAGAATGACAACAGGTTGCTGCCATAATAATCGCAGGCACCGGTGCAGGTGGGTACGTGGCGGAGAATGACGTATTTGTAAGGTCTTTCCGATGACCTGATCGGGTTATAGCCGATTTCAAAATCCATCACCGACGGTTCGCTGGTACGGCAGGGTAGTCCCGCCTCATCTATCGATACATGGCATCCATAACAGTTTTTGTATGATATGGAATGGCATACCTGGCACTGGATATCACTCAGGTGCTGTGCGTGTTGAGGATTACTGGAAGTATCTGTCCAGACGTCTTTATGGCAGTCTTCACATTTAGCAGCATTGGGATTATCGTACCTGGTAGTAGCAGGTTCGTCGGTCCCATGCAATGCATCGTCATGACATTCCGTACAGATCATACTCTCCTCCGTCCAGTGAACATCACCTGGGACCCCTTCATTCAGTCCCAGGTACTCATCGCCGACTCGCGAGCCATGACAAGCAACGCAGTTGTACTGGGTCGATGGCGTTTTTCGTATCTCGTGGCTTGACAACAATCCACCTTCCACTTCTTCAGGACGGCTGATATGACACTGACCGCAGGTTGTATGGCACTGAGAGCAATGATTTTCATAAGCTGTCGCAAGAGCAGAACCCTCACTTAAATCTCCACCCCGCATTTCAAGGACCGTTTTGAAACCCTGCAGAGTGTTATGAAGGCTGTGAGTATCATCTTCCATTATTTCCTGATGGCACGACTCGCAACTTACATAGGAAGGATCAGCTATAATCCCTTCATGGGCAGGATCTTTATCGGATAGACTGCTGTCACCACCGTGGCAGATAACGCAGCCAACTTTACCATGAGTATCCTCGAGGAAATCAGCATCTTTAAGGAAGACCTTTTCCCAAACCTCCAACGGAGGGACTTCACCACCTCAGCCCTCGCCGGTTGTTTCGCCAGTCGCCTTTTCTTCGACCGTAGCTGTTTGCTGAAGCATTTCTTTATCAGAATGGCAGATAACACAAGAGCTGGTTTCTTCTCCCGGGGGAGTAGGAGTGTTACCACACCCGGAAATCATAATTATGACTGATATGAACGATGCACCCAATACTATCAGTAATTTCTTCATTAGCTAACTCTATCTTACGCTTATAAACCTCGAATTACTTGATCGTAACACCAACCGCTATCAGTCCGGGGGAACTTAAGGCCCCCGGACTGATCAGAACTTATTTATTTTTCAGTGGCGTAACTCGCCGCAGTACTCGGATCAAAACACGAACCCGCATTTACTTCAGGATCGGAAGACCACGAGCACATACCATATGCCAGACTATAGGCGTCGTACCCCAGCATCTGGAGTACAGCTGCAGCCTGTCCGGCATTGTGTCCGGTATAACAATAGACATAAACTGGTTTGTCTGGATCTAATTTGTTAAGGTTACTGGCAAGGTCATCCATCCCGATATTGATCGCCCCCGGTATGTGACCTTTCGCATACTGTTCAGCACTTCGAACACTGAGAATAGTCATATCCTCGCCTTCGGCTATTTTCATATTAAGATCGGCAGCCGTGATGTATTGCGGAGTAACGGTTTTCGCAGCCGCCAGGATTATGGCATCCTCATCGTTCGATGTAGTATTTTCCAGTTTTGGATAACTATATGTGCCAGGAGTGTTTGGTGTTGTTTCAACATCATAATTCCCCTGGCTGGTTGCCGGATCGAACCTTCTTACATATACGTTAGGATCATCTGTCCAGGAAGCCATGCCGTGACGTAGATTCTGTATATCGTATCCCAGTACTCCTAGCGTCGCCGCAGCAAATGAACCCGACTGGCCGGTATAACAATACACAAGTATCTCTTCATCCTTCGGAAGTGTGAAAAGGTCACTAAATTTCATATTGACCGCTCCGGGAATGTGACCCTTGGCGTAGTCTTCCGCACTGCGAAGACTCACTATATACGGAGCATCTCCTTCGGCTATTCTCATCTGCAGGTCGGAAGCTTTCATGTTGCCGGCCCTGTGAGTCATATAGTCGCTTACGGCAGCTTGAACAACTTCAAATTCATCGACTTCCGTTTGAGTAGTGGTTGTGGTGGTAGTTGTAGTGGTCTCCTCTGTTCCGTTTTCGTCACCACCGCACGCGGTGAGAATCGGCGTTACGGTAAGCACGAGAAGAAGTAACAGAGAAATGAGCAGGTTTTGCCAGGTCTTGATTCGCATCCTAAATTCCTCCTATTTCATAATGATGCTTTTCTGTATTTTGGCGGATGTTTTCGGGCATGCTTGATTACCGTCTTAAATATGTAATAGTGGCGTGGAAAGAAGATAATCGTGTGTAATACCCAAAGCCGGATTTAATATACCATACGAGGGTACCATAAGTCAATATAGTAATTATGTGATGAAATATGACAAATATAATCAATTTAATCTTAAATCTCAGGTATATCTCTCACTTCATTAACATAAAAGTTGACATGACAACAAATCTGCAGCGAAATCAGCAGAATACTAAGTTTTCTGATGAGGGGTATCTCGGATGTATATATGATTGTTATGGATAGAGCCGTATGGTATCATTATTTCAGTATGAATAATCATACTTATCATACCTCAAGAGAGTTGCAGGAGTAAATTAAAATGCTGAACAGACGTTTAACAGAAGATGGAATACCAAGGTTTTACGGTGCCACCACTATTGGCGAGCGTGGTCAGGTCGTAGTCCCCGCTGAAGCACGAAAAGACCTGGACCTTACACACTCGACTAAACTAATGGTGTTCAGTGGAGGTCCTATCGGAGAAGGATTACTTCTCCTAAAAGCTGACACCGTATCCGAAATGGTGGCAAGAGCAAGCCAGATGCTGAGTGGTTTTAAAGATATTATTCAGTCCGAAGTGGAAAATAAAGGCTAGCAAAGCAACAAACCAAAACTAAGGAGTTACCGACTATGTCCTGGCTCACAAAAATTGCGTTGAAAAAACGATGGCTTACATTCCTGGTCATTATTGTCGTTACAGGCGTATCTATCTGGTCTACTCTTCTACTTCAGATGGAGATGATTCCGAATATAGAGTTGCCGATGACAAGTATTATTACCGTATACCCGCAGGAAAAACCGGAAACGATAATGAATGCTGTCACTGTCAAGGTTGAGAGTGCTGTATCTAAAATTGATAGACTGGACCAGTTAATTTCGACAGCGAGTGAAGGTTCGACTTTCACGTTTGCGGTGTTTGAATATGGCACAGATATGAAACAGGTAAATGAGACGATTCGCCAAAACCTTGATGGACTCGCTCTACCGGCGGAAGTGCGTAACCTGCCTTCGACCATCCCCCAGCTTGATGAGAATCCACGGTTGTTCGCCATCGATATCAATGCGATGCCGGTGGTAATAGTCAGTCTTACCGGTGATATGCTGCCGGTGAAACTTGAGGAGATAGCCAATACTGAAGTTATTCCCGAAATTGAAAATATCGAGGGAGTTTATCATGTTGGGCTTGATGGTGGCAGTAACAAAAAAGCCCTGGTGAACCTGGATGTTGACCGGATGAATGCCGCTGGTATCTCCATGTCACGGGTAGCTGTTGTACTGGGTTCAAATCAATATCAGTCAATGGATAGCCTGGAAAACCTGGCTGTTAGTCCCGGTACCAGCCTGGATGATATAGCCGATATAGAGCTGGGTCTTCCGTCCGGAACGACTGTCAGTCGGACCAATGGGCAGACCAGTGTTACCATTAGCGTGACGAAAGATAGTGAAGCCAACACGGTTAAGGTTGCTAACGCCGTAATCGATAAGCTGGAAGAAATAAGACCTGACCTGCAAAGCGGAGTACAACTTGTTACCGTTCTTGACCAGTCCGAATACATAGAGAATAGCATAGGAGATTTGGTACGTAACGCGATAATCGGTTTTGTCCTTGCGGTAATAGTTGTATTCGTTTTCCTTATGGCGTTCAGGGCGTCGATGGTAACCGCAATCTCTATACCTCTAAGCCTGTTAATTGGCTTCCTGGCGATGAGATTTCTTGGTATTACCATCAACCTGCTTACCCTCAGTGCTATGGCAATCGCCGTCGGCAGGGTCATAGATAACAGCATCGTTGTCCTTGAAGTGATTTACCGCCGGATGCAGCACGGTGAGGAGTTCAAGGATGCTGCAATAAATGGGGTCAGGGAAGTAGCTGCACCGATTACTTCATCTACCATTGCGACCGTTGTAATATTCATCCCGATAGCATTTATAGGTGGCCTGGTTGGTGAGATGTTTATGCCCTTTGCCTTGACTATGACGGCTGCTCTTATCGCTTCCCTTATTGTCGCCCTGATGGTTATACCGCCGATGTCGAATTTTAAAGTAGCGCGAAATAAAGAAGAAACGGACCAAATTGCCTGGTACCATAAGCTGTATTTGCCGGTATTGAAGTGGGCGTTGAACCACCGGGGAATAACCATCATCGTAGCAGTGATTTTGTTCTTCGGCAGCTTTTCATTAGTACCTGTCATCGGCACCGCATTTATTCCCCAGATGAGTGAAAAGATGGTCGCGGTCACTATTGAACTCCCCAGAGAAGCTGATCTTGTAGAAGTTGAGGAGGCAGCTATAAAAATCGAACAAGCGATAAAGAATACCGTCGATTCAAGGGTATTCCTTACGAGTGCCGGCAGCTCAGGTTCTTTCATAGGCAGTTTCAGTTCGATGACCGGTGGAGGAAGCAACACGGCCAGCATCACCGTCTACCTCGGTGCTGAAGCTGACCAGGACCAGGCAGCAGCCGCTCTGCGGGAAAGTCTTGAAGGTCTGGTCGATGGGACTACCGTTTCCGTGTCTTCGGGAAACGCCATGTCCAGCGCTATGATGGGTTCAGGTCTCGATATGTCCATACGCGGTGACAATTACGAAGATATTGCTTCTGTAAGTAAGGCCCTTTTCGCTGAAATTCAGGATGTTGACGGACTTGCCGAACTGGACCTGGCTCTGTCAAGCACCGAACCGAAGCTTAATATCACTCCGGATATGGCCAAAATGGTGAGTTCCGGTCTCGATATGTCGAGTATGGCTCAGATGAACCAGGAATTTATGATGATGTCGATGGGAAGCACGGTATCCAGTGTTACTCTTGATGGTGAAGTATACGAGGTGTATCTGAACGGAATTGTCCCTCGACTGAACAATGTTGAAACAGCCAGGGGGCTTTTGATAGGGTATCCAGATTCCGTAAAACTTGGTGATATTGCCGACGTGTCTATCAGTGAACAGCAGACAAATATCCAGCGTGTCGATGAAAAACTTGCCGCCAGTATAACAGGTATCATTACGGATGAAAACGTCGGCAGGGTGAACATGGCCGTTCAGCAGAAGATAGATGCCATGTCGCTGCCTGAAGGAGTAGAGGTCACGATAGGCGGTGTCATGGAAATGATGAAGGAATCCTTCTCCGGCATGTTCATTGCGATAATTATAGCCATAGTACTGGCATATTCGGTAATAGCGGTTACATTCCGATCGTTGATGAAACCGCTCATTATCATGATAAGTCTGCCGCTTGCTTCTATCGGCGCCTTGATAGGACTGCTTATCGCCGGTCAGCCTCTGGGAGTCTCGTCTCTCATGGGTACTCTAATGCTGGTAGGGATAGTTCTTACCAATGCTATCGTACTGATAGATCTCGTGGAAAAACTCAGGAAAACCGGTAAAGGTACATATGATGCCCTGGTTGAATCAGGCCGCACACGTATGCGTCCTATTCTCATGACCGCGTTGACGACGATGGTCGCTATGCTGCCAATCGCTCTTGGCCTTGGTGAAGGTACTGTACTTTCAGCCGAACTGGCGATAGTCGTCATAGGCGGCCTCTTTAGTTCTACACTTCTCACTCTCCTTGTTATCCCGGTAATGTACAGTATTACCAATCGGGACAAGCAACAGAGTTGATACTGGTTTTAAAAAAAAGACAGGCTTCGGAGAATATCCGAAGCCTGTTATCGGAACTCATAAATATCTGATAAGTATTGCTGCTATTTCAGCAATTCGTTTATTCTTTTCGGGACTGCATCCGGATTATCTGAACGTGGAGGGATTATGGATGGCTGGTGGTTTTCTGCAAGTATCTGTTGACCTTTGTCACTCAACAGGAATTCGACAAATAGTTCCGCTTCTTCCTGGTTTGGGGCACTCGCAGGGATTGTGACTCCATAGATTATAGGCAGTCCTTCGAAGATTGGAGTAACCGTCTTATAACGTTGATAATCGAGTTTGACTGTCACCCTCTTGTATTCGTTAGCCATGGGTTCTTCACTCAAATTAATCTCATCGGGAAGTGGAAGAAATTTCAATCCATGCTGTAAAGCTACACTTTCATATTCAAAAGCATAATCGATCTGGTGAGATTCAAGGAGGGCGAGAAGCTGAACGCTGAACCCTCTCAGGTATATTCGTTCATTCTTTGATTCCAATAATTCGGGGACTGTAATAACATAGGTTGAATCTGATTTAATTGAGCGTATCCTGGAGTTAAAGTTCATCCCTATTACATCATCGAATATCAGCTCATCATTGTAATGGTCCTCGGCAAGTTGAAGAACCATCAGCGAACGGTATCCAACAGCATCCAGGCGTGGGTCGGAAAACCCGATATTAACATCCGGTTTCCTGAATATTTCATACCAGTTCTCGATTGCTATTTCGTCCGAATAAGCGCTTTCCGGAGTATAAGCAATTCCAAGTTGATTCGATGCGAACTGAATATGCCAGTCGGCAAAATTTTGTCCGTTCTCCATCGTCGCCGGATACATAAGAAGGGGTAGAAGAGAATAGTCTGCCACCAGTGCAACGTCCGCAGGATCACCGAGTTCTGTGATATGCCTGATTACCTGGATGCTGCCGTGTCCTTCATACCTGAGATCTATGTCGGGATAAGCGGTCTCGAATTCTTTTTCTATCTGCTCCATAGGTATTACCAGGCTGCCGGCAACAATCACCAGCATCTCTGTCTTCGTTTCGTTTTCTGAATTGCATCCCGGTACTGTAACCAGGCCGATAACAGCCACCAGTATACACAGGTGACAGGCTAATTTCCTCATTTTATATTCTCTTTCCTGTTCTGACTAGCGTGTCTAAGGGAATACGACCTCTATGCAGGCTACCTGGCCGACCATTTCGCCTTTGGTAAGATCAGGCCCGACAAGGCGGAGTGGATACTGGTTCTCAGGAAGCGGGCTTCCATCACGCATGAAGGCGATAATCATATTATCATTTCGTTTGACCAGTTGGCTGGTAAAGGTCTTCGAATATCCGTCAGCGGCACTGACGATAACTTCATAGCCGGAATCGGCAAGGGCGTCATTAAATGCCCCCGGTTCATTTTGGTTATGCTTGAAATCATCATCTACTCTTCCCACGAACAGCCATAGTGGAATCCCCTGCCATTCACGGCCTTCATCATCGGTCCATGTCGCCGCGTGGCAGTCCTCGTACGCTGATGCGAAATAACTCGGCGTGATGTCCTCGTTTAACGCACCTTTCAGACAGAGTGTCCACTCAGGCTCCTCGATTGGTGATGACGGCAGATTTACCTTGATCGTGGTTATTTGTCCGACCATCTCACCTTTGGTTAAGTTGGGTCCTACGAGTCTCAAAGGCCACTGGTTGTCCGGCAGCGGTTCACCGTCGCGTCGGAAACTGACTATATAGTTGTCGTTCCGCTTTACATCTGTAATGGAAAATGTCTTTGAATATCCATCTGCCGCAATAACCTCGATATCATACCCGGCATTAGCGACAGCATCATTAAAAGCCTGGGCTTCTTTGCTGTGAGGATTATCATCATCTATTCTTCCTGCGAGCACCCAGAGAGGAATCCCTTCCCAGGTCCTATTCTCGTCGTCTGTCCATGTGGCTCCATGACATCCGGGAGCTGTACATGACTCGAAGGAACCCGGATCGACATCTTCGTCCAGGTAACCTTCAAGTCGTAGACTCCAGTTCTTTTCACCCGGCACTACTTCGATCTCTTCCACCCACTTGATCCACCAGTGTCCTTCCGTTACCTGGTTATCGGCGTTAAGAATAGCCATTCTAAGGGGCCCGTTTTGGTCCGTAAGGGTACCTCCGTCTTCTTCGTAAGAAATTATGACGGTCAGCTTGTCGTGCGGGATTTCGTTGCCGGTGGTAAATTCGAGAGTCGTAAAGTTGCCGTTTGCCACCTGGTCGTAAGAATAGGTCATCGAGTATCCGTCTTTTGCGGTTACCCTGAGGGCGTCGCCATCCGCGATACCACCCACTTTATCCAGGAGATACATCAACTCCACGCCTTTTTGCTTGAACGGACCGCTGATAACACCGGAGCTGTTCATGATACCACCCCAGCCTTCCGAGACGGGCATGGCCTGGATCTCTGCTACGGTGTATGTAACCTTGTTGTCTCCTTTTATAAGGGTTAATGTACCTGCGGTTTCACCGGAAGACTGACTCGTTTCAGTCTTTGAAGAGTCTTCTTCAGCTGGCTCTTCGGATGATTTACACCCGGCGATTCCGAGTATCATAGTTGAAATTATTGCCAGAACGGAAATATATCGGATCCATTTTTTTATTGACATATATATCATTTCCTCATTTTCAATCGATGTGACCAACTGCTCTATTTGGTTTTCACGATTCTGAACATTTTTGTGTTGCATTCCGGGCATAACCCTTGTATAGCAGGCTTGCCGTTCTTCAGAGTGACCGGCTTTGGGTCTTTGATTTCTCTTTTAGCGCGGCATTTGACGTAATAAGCTTCCATACAATATTCTCCTTTCGTTTTAATATTTTTCATTCTGCTCTCTTGGGGTTACCGATGGTATCGGTGCTGAGAGAGGAGGTCAATCTCAAACGATTTGGATTACGGAATATCGGCAACCCCAACAAGACAGAATCATTGAGATCAGGCAATAAAAAAAGCACCTCGGAAGGAGGTGCTTTTTAGCATATTTACTGTCTCTTCTCCTTTCCGAACACGGGAGGCGCAGACGTTTCCATCTGTACCCTCGGTCCCGATTCAAATCGGGACACCGTTTGCTAACCGTCTCCTGTAAAGACTTACAGGTCTTAGGTTAAGCAAATCAGAGAATATGAATTTGTTAATTTACTGACAGTAAATATACAGGCTCAATAATAACTTTGTCAAATCATAATAGACAGTGTTATTCCCGCAAATAAACTTTATCAGAACAGCCAGACTACATGTCATACTGAGGAGTCCCTGGAACGAGCTTAAATCGGGAAATCCTAATAAACATCGGGATTCAGGATGACACTATATCGTATTATGATGTATAACCGGTTTACACACCGGAATTATGACACGGCCTGTTAGGCAGGAATTTAAATTACCAAGTGTTACATGTCGTTTTATTTGATTTTTCACCTGTATATATACTAATCTTAACTTGTATTGTATAGAAAAAGGAGGAGATAAAATGAAGGAATTTGCCGGAAAAGTTGCTTTCATCACCGGAGGTGCTTCCGGCGCCGGCCTGGGTCAAGCCAAGGTCTTCTCTGAAGCGGGCTGCAAAGTAGCAATAGCGGATATACGCCAGGATCATCTCGATGAAGCGATGGCCTACTTCAAGGAGAAAAACGCCGAAGTCCATGCTATTAAACTGGACTTGACCGACCGCCAGGCCTATATAGCCGCGGCGGATGAAGTGGAAAAAGTGTTCGGTGAACCGCCTCAACTCATAATACAGACCGCCGGGGTAAACACCTTCGGTCCGGCGGAAGCCTCTACCTTCGAAGATTACGACTGGGTAGTTGGCGTTGATCTCGATGCCGTTATCAATGGTATGGTGATCTTTGTCCCGAGGATGATCAAGGCCGGTAAAGGAGGACACATTGCCGCCGTTTCTTCATGGGGAGGATTTCTTGCATCACCGGGCTGTACTCCCTATTCGGTCGCCAAGGCCGGTGTTAACATGCTCATGGAATGCTACTGGAGCGCCTTGAAACCGTATGGCATCGGTGTTACCTGCCTTTGCCCGACCAACATCAATTCGAACATCGGAGAAGCCGTTTATACCCGGCCTGAACGCTTTAAAAACACTGGCTACCATGTCAATGAAAAAACGATCGACCATCTACGAAGTATCCACGCCCAGGGGATGGACCCGGTGGAACTTGCCCGGATACTCAAGAAAGGTATCGAGGATGATGTACTGTTCGTCCTGCCCTTTACCGATGATCCCGAAGGAGAAATGAAGCGACACTGCGATACACTGATGAATTACGTCACGAAGGAAGGCATGCAGAGGGTGGAAGAAGAAGCTCGTAAACGGAGAGAAGCTATGGCGAGCGCTTCCGGACCCGCCGGGTTCCCTCGAAATGATGTCGGCTGGGGTAAGGCAAGGTCTGACTTAAAATGGGTAAAGGACCATTACGAAGAAAAGTAATTTGAAAGACAGGAAAAGAATAAAAACCGGTTATACAGGGAGTTGCTGAAATGAGTGATACAAATCAATACGAAGTCCTTAACCCGTGGGCGGAATCGGACCCGGTGCCGGTGAAGGGTATCTCACCGCGCCTGGATACCCTGGAAGGTAAGACTATCGGTCTGTTTCAGAATTTCAAGCAGGCATCGAAACAGATGACAAAGACCATCGACCAGAAATTGCACGAAAAATACCCCGGTATAAAAACCGTTCTCTTTGATTCTACCGACCAGAATGTTAATGTGATCGAGACCGATCTGAAAGACGAGTTTATCAGGTGGGCGCAAGGGGTCGATGCCGCCATCCTGCTTGTCGGTAACTGATCTACCTGCGCTAAATACCTTGTGTACAATGGTATAGAAGTTGAAAAAATGGGTAAACCGGCTGTGCCGGTCACTAACCAGACGTACCTCGTGGAAGAAAACTCGGCTGTCACAGCCAAGGGAATGCCCGGTATCAGGATTGTCTGGGACTCTCTCCATTCCGAGGAGCTTGTCGATAACGTAGACAGCCCCGAAGAGGTGGAAGCCGGTATCGGCCCTTTGCTTGATAATATTATCGATGCGTTGACCAGGCCCTTAACCGAAGAGGAAAGATCGCCGAAACCGAAAGAGCCTGAAAAGCCGCAGAGGCTGTTTTTCCGCGGTTCGCTGCAGGAAGTCAACCAGTTCTTTTACCGTCGCGGTTGGGGTGACGGGCTTCCGGTCATTCCGCCCACCGAAGAAGCGGTAAAGGAAATGCTGACAGGGACGGACCTGCCGCCCGACCATCTTGTCACGACACTTGGGCCTTTGCGTGGAAAAGCCACTGTTGAGAAGATAGCGGTAAACGCCGTGATGGCGGGAGCCTTGCCGACTTATCTTCCGGCGATTATCGCCGGTACTGAAGCCCTCTCCGAGCGGGCCACAAGGTGGGATAATTACCAGGACAGCCAGGGTTCATGGGTCCCGTTCTGGATACTCAGCGGACCGGCAAGCCGGGTTATCAATGTTAACTCAGGGATCGGACCCCTCAGCCCGGGCACTATGGCTAACGCTGCTATCGGCCGTGCCATGAGCCTGATAGTCAACAACATCGGCGGTGTCCGTAAGGGAGTTGAAGACGCAGGTTCGTTCGGCAATCCCGGTAAATATACCATGGTGATAGCGGAAAACGAGGAAGCCAGCCCCTGGGAACCATTCCACGTCGAACACGGCTTCGATAAGGAGGACAGCACCATCTCCGTCCTGTTTCCTAATGTTTTCAACTGGACGTTCCCCTGGCAGCCCGGCGTCGTACCGATGGCTGACGCAATGGCAGACGCCGTTAAAAGACCGAGTATGTATATTTTCGTCCTTCCTCCTGGTTCGGCGGATATACTCGCTGAAGGAGGTTATACAAAGAAGAGTCTTAAGGAATACATCATGAAGGATTTCATGAAAGGAGAGTTGCGAGGTCCTTTCGCTCCCGACCCGGAACATATTACCATCCTGGTAGCAGGAGGACCCGGTGGCATTTACGTCGCCTCCGGCGCCTGGATACAGTGGCAGGAATACGTTATCAAGAAACTGCCGCTGCCGAAGGACTGGAACAAACTCGTCGACAAATACAAAAACCTTGTTCCCGTTTATGCCAAATATTAAAGATTGATTAAGGGCGGCTTGATAATATCGGGCCGCCCTCACATGTCATTCCCGCGAAGGCGGGAATCCATACCCATTGTCATTACGAGATTCACCGAATCCCTCTCTGCCATTCCCGTCCTTCCTTAATTAATGATTATTAATCTGTTGAACGGGGATCCAGAGAATCCAGCAATTAG